>JASHQK010000283.1 GCA_030039195.1 Candidatus Sulfotelmatobacter sp. | reverse complement strand
CCGAACCATGCACACCGAGGTGGACGTTCGCAATCCAGATCGGACGTTAGTTCCGGGGTTATACGCAGAGGCGACGTTAACGCTCGAACACCGCGACGACATTCCAACCGTGCCCATTCAGGCACTCAATCATGAGGCCGATAGGACCACGGTTTTCGTCGTAGATCAGGACGGAAGACTGCAGGAGCGCGAGGTGCAGACCGGTCTGACGACCAGCAGCTACGCAGAAATTGTTTCAGGATTAAGCGAAGGTGAGCAGGTGGTGGTTAGCGACCGTAGCGGCCTGAAGAACGGGGAGCGAGTTCAGGCCAAATTGGTACAAGTGCTCGAATATCACGACTCGAACTCGCAGTGAAAAAGCCAAAGCGTGATGCATTTCTTTTCGGCAGTATTGGATAGGACCTATGCCTGGATTTTCAATTCGTAATCCGTACTTCATCATCGTTCTCTGCCTGGCACTGCTGGTCATTGGCGTGACCAGCCTGGTGCGCATGCCCGTCGACCTGTTTCCGCCCATCAATTTGCCGGAAGTCGTCGTGGCAACTTTTTACAGCGGCATGCCTCCCGAAGATATCGAGTTCGATATTACCGATCCTCTCGAGCGATTTTTCACCCTCGGCGCCGGCATCGACCACATGGAATCGCGATCCATGCTGGGTGTCAGCATCATCAGCATCTACTTCCAGCCGGGAACCAATGCCGATACGGACGTCAGCGAGCTTTCGAACTTAGCCTTGGCGGACCTGAAACGTCTGCCGCCGGGGACACTGCCGCCAGTGGTTTTGAAGTTCGACGCGTCCAGTCTCCCGGTTGCACTGGTCACGGTGGAAGGCGAAGGTCTGAACCAGACCCAGTTGCACGATTATGCGCAGTTTCAGATTCGCAACCAGATCGCAGTCGTCCCTGGGGCTGAAATCCCTGGCGTTTTCGGCGGTATTTATCGCCAGATCATGGTCTACGTCGATCCCTACAAGCTACTGTCGCGGCAACTGAGTCCCATGGATGTCGTGAGCGCGGTCAACGACTCCAATCTCATTCTGCCCGCCGGCGACGTCAAGATCGGGCCGTACGACTATTTCGTGTACTCGAACAGCCTCGTCGATAACATGCGGCAACTGAACGAGCTTCCGCTGAAAGTCAAAGGGCATTCCTGGGTAACGGTCAATGATGTTGGCAAGGCTGAAGACTCGCACCAGATTCAGTACAACATCGTGCGCATCGACGGCCAGAAATCCGCTTACATTCCCATCATGAAGCAGGGCGGCGACACCAACACGATCGCCGTCGTCAACGGCGTTCGCAATCTGATCAAGCATCTGTATGACATTCCCAAACAGATGAAAACCAGTATCGTGTTTGATCAATCGGTTTATGTGAAAGAAGCGATCCACACGGTGCTGCATGAAGGTTTCCTGGGCCTGCTGCTCACCAGCTTGATGATTCTCATCTTCCTCGGCAGTTTTCGCGCTACTTCGGCCGTCCTGCTTTCCATTCCCTTATCCGCGTTGGCCGCGTTTGTCGTGCTGGCGCTGATGGGTGGCACGGTGAACACAATGATCTTGGGAGGCATGGCGCTGGCCTTCTCGCGCGTCATCGATAACTCCGTTATCTCGCTCGAGAACATCTATCGTCATCTGGAAATGGGCGCTGTTCCTATGATTGCCGCTGAGGTCGGCGGAGCGGAGGTCAACTTGGCCGTTCTCGCGGCCACGCTGGTCGACGTGGTCGACTTCTTCCCCGTGATTTTCCTCTACGGTGTCGCCAAGTTCCTATTCTCGGCGCTGGCTCTGGCCTTCTGCCTGTCGTTGCTGGCTTCGTTCGTGGTGGCGATGACCGTCATTCCGCTATTCTGCTCGCGCTTCTTGAAAGCCGTTCCTCACGGCGGACATGCAAATACTGCTGGCCATGAGAACGAACAGCGCGAGCCGGAATACGAAATCGAGCCCACCAGGCCAGCCAGCCACTCGTCGTGGGAGCGGTTCAACGCCGGCTTCAACCGCATGTTCAACCGTCTTCTGGATTACTACGAATATTGGGTGCGGCGCTCGCTAAAGCGCCCGGGGCTCACCGTGGCCGTGCTGACCGGAACCTTCGTCGCCAGCTTGGCGATTTATCCCTTCCTCGGCTTGGCTTTCTTCCCAAAAACCGATGCCGGCCAGTTCACAATCAATTTGAAAGTTCCCACCGGAAGTCGCATCGAAGTCAGCGATCAATATGTGGCCAAGGTGGAAGATCTGGTCCGGCAGGTGATCGGGGAAAGAGATCTTAAGCGCATAGTCTCGAACATCGGCGTAGTTCCCGATTTCTCGGCCCTCTACACCACCAACGCCGGCCCTTATACAGCGACCGTTCAGGTGCAGCTGAACGACTCGCACAAGGTAAGCAGCTTCGAATATATGGATCGCGTTCAAAAACAGATCGCGAGCCAGTATCCGGACATCCGCACATTCTTCTACAGCGGCTCGATGGTCGACGCCATCCTGAATCAGGGCAAAGTGGCGCCGATCGATGTCCAGGTGAGCAGTCCAGATCTTCGCCAAATCTACGGTATTGCTCAAACACTGGCCAGCAAGATCCGGCAGGTCCGCGGCGTCGGTCAGATTTATATCCCGCAGGATATGGATTATCCCGCGCTTCGCGTTGATGTGGATCGCGTCCACGCCGGCGAAATGGGACTAACGCAGAAAGACGTCGTCGACAACGTGATTACCGCTCTGAATTCGAACTACATGATCGCGCCCAACTATTGGGTCGATCGCCATACTGGCAATGACTACTACTTGACCGTGCAGTATTTCGAGCACGGGCAACCCTCGATCCAGAACATGATCGATCTCGGGCAGATTCCCCTGCGAGATCCTGGCTCCGGCGACAAGGCCTGCGGGGAGGCCGGCAATCCCGCCATCGGGCAGCCCGGACGATCATGGGATTGTTCTGTACAAGGCAGGCCGACGACAGTTCTGAACAATGTGGTCAAGATTGAGCAGATTCAGACGCCCACGGAAATCGATCACTACCAGATTCAGCGGGCGATCGATCTTTACGTTACTCCGAAGGGAGAGGATCTTGGCGATGTCACGGCCACGATCCAAAACATTCTCGCGAAAGCCCGGGCGAAGGCCGAAATTCCCGGCAACGTGCGCGTGAACTTGCGCGGCATGGTCGAGGGTATGAACGCATCATTCAAGAGTTTCGCCCTGGGATTTACGCTGTCGTTCATTTTGCTCTATCTGATTTTGACCGCGCAATTCAAGTCATTCGTCGATCCGTTCCTGATCATGCTTGCGATTCCCATGGGCTTCATCGGTGTTCTTATTATTCTGCCGCTCACGCACAGCACGTTGAACGTAATGTCGCTGATGGGCGTGCTGATGCTGATCGGCATCGCCGACTCCAACAGCATTCTGATCGTAGATTTCGCACATAATCTGGAGTCGCAGGGACTCTCGCCGAAAGACGCGGTCATCACCGCTTGCCGCGTGCGGCTGCGGCCGATTCTGATGACATCGCTAGCGACGATTATCGGCATGATTCCCATGGCCCTGAAACTGGGCACGGGCGCCGAACAATACACGCCGATGGCGCGCGCCATCATCGGCGGACTGACTTCCTCGGTGGTTCTGACGATCTTCATCGTACCGGCAGCTTATCTGCTCGTATACGGAAAGAAGAATCCGCAGGCCGGAACTGCACCAGCGACGGAGAATGCCCAATGAGAAGGAATGGAATGACGCGTAGGCGGCTCGCCATACCTGCGTTGACGACACTCTTGTGCCTGGCATTCGCGACGGCGGGCCTGGGGCAGAATCTTGACAGCCGAGCCTCCGCGGAAAAGTTACCGCCCGCGCCCCAGCCGCAAGCCGAGCCGCAGGCGAAGCCAGGCTCGATCGCCGCCGCATCTTTGGCGGTCAGCTATCCCGGGCAAGACGCGGCGCAGACGTCGGGCTCCTCAAGCTCGCAGGGCACGACCGCTCCAGTCCCATTACCAACCGGCCCTCTACGCCTGAATCGCGTTCAGGCGGAGCAACTGGCCATGAAGAACAATCCGCGCATCAGCGTCGGACGCCTGCTGGCGCTGGCCCAACATCAGGTCTATCGCGAGACCCGCTCAGGTTTGCTGCCGACCTTTAATGGAGATATCACAGCCGTAGATGCGAATGAAGGTAGCCGCATCGGCGCTGGTGCGCTTACTGCCTCGCGCTTGTTCGAGCACGCCGGCGCGGGAGTCACGCTGAATCAACTCCTTACCGATTTCGGCCACACCGTCAATCTGGTCTCCTCTTCCAAGCTGCAGGAGAAAGCGGCAAGTGCCAACGCCCTGGCCACGG
>JASHQK010000282.1 GCA_030039195.1 Candidatus Sulfotelmatobacter sp. | reverse complement strand
GCCCTGATACGAATCGTTCGAACGGCCCGACGGCATGAAAGGGTCACTAGAACACCGAGCTGTCCAGATATCAGTTGTTCGCCTCCCGGTTGCGAGTTCCGGCGTCCGCATTGCGGGATGTCCGGGATGCTGACGTAAACTAGGTCGCATGGCCACAGCGACGCAGAACGCGCTGCGGGGATCTCCGCGAAGGTTTGAATATCGCTTTCCACCGGGCTTCGAGCGGAATCTGGTGTGGTTGGCGTGGCGCCGGTTTCGTCCTGCGAATCCGATCTTTTTGTTTCAGCATCTCGCGGAAAAATACGGCGACATTGCGCACTACAAAATTGGATGGAATCACATTGTGTTTCTGAACCATCCGGATTACATCCGCGAAGTGCTGGTGGTGCAGAACGACAATTTCGTCAAGGAACGGACGGTGCGGCGCTCGAAGATGCTGCTGGGCGAGGGCATGATCACGAGCGAAGGCGCTGAGCATCGCACGCAGCGACTGGTGGCGCAGCCGGCGTTCCATCGGCAACGGATTCCCGCATATGCGGAGACGATGGTGCGCGAGGCGGCGCGCATGCGCGAAAGCTGGAGCGACGGCGAGACGCGTGACATCTCGATCGAGATGATGCATCTGACGCTCAACATCGTGGCGCAGACGCTGTTTGCCACCGATCTGCGAAACGAAGTTCAGGAACTGGCCGATGCCATCAACGGCATCATGGGGCTTTATAACTTTCTGGTGATGCTGCCGGCTGCCGAGTGGCTGGTGCATGCGCGGCCGCCGGGGCTGGCGGCGTTTGTGCGGGCGCGCAAGCGAATCGATGCGGTCGTGTATCGCATGATCGAAGCGCATCGGCGGGAGAGATCAGATCGCGGCAGCTTGCTCGATCTCATGCTGGCGGCTTCGCCGGATCGAAGCCCGGAGTCGGAACGATCATTGCGCGATCAGGTGATCACAATTTTTCTCGCGGGATATGAGACGGTCGCGAACGCGCTCGGTTGGACGTGGTATCTGGTTTCGGAAAATCCCGAGTGCGAACGCCGCTTTCACGAAGAAATTGATCGCGAACTCCAGGGAAGGCTGCCAGCGTACGATGATGTGCCACGTCTGCGGTATGTGGAAATGGTTCTTGCGGAGTCGATGCGGTTGTATCCGCCGGCGTGGGCGATGGGGCGATATGCGCAACAGGAGTTTCAGCTGGGCGAGTTTTTTCTTCCCGCGAGGACTACGGTGCTGATGAGCCAGTTTGTTCTGCACCGCGATGCGCGGTTCTTTCCCGATCCCTTGCGGTTCGATCCGGAGCGCTTCACGCCCGAAGCAAAAGTGCAGCGCGCGAAGTTCACTTACTTTCCGTTCGGCGCCGGGGCGCGGCAGTGCATCGGAGAATCGTTTGCGTGGATGGAAGGAGTGCTGCTGCTGGCGACGATCGGGCAGAGATGGAAATTAACGCTGGTCCCTGGACATCGAGTCGAGCCGCAACCGCTGATCACGCTGCGCCCGAAGTATGGGATGAGGATGGTGGTGCAGCGGCGGACTTCTTGAAACCCAAGGTCCCTCGACTCGCGCAAAAGGCGCGCTCGCTCGGGATGACAACTTTACTTCTTCCTATCTGCAGCGCTGCCTGTCTGCACTGCTGCCTCTCTGCGACGATCCTGAAAGCTAATTGCGTGATGCATCTACGTTCACCGGTCCGCCGTCGCGTCCCAGCCAACGGCGGACGGCGTAATACTCGTTGATCGGACGATTGTCGGTCAGCGACGGAGTTTGCGGCGAAGCTGCAATCAACTGATCAGGATTTATTTCACCGCGGAGCAGATCGTCGAGCCGGTCCTCGGTCGCATCCCGCGCGCCCTCGTTCGGCGTTACCTCCCATTCGGCGAAATCGGTGATCGCGGCTTCCGGCATTCGCGCCAGGAGTTCGGCGGCCGTGCGCTGCGGCAATGGACGATTACTGCAGAGAAAGTGAATGCCGAACTCATTGTGAAAAGCGCGGACGTAAGGAAAAGAATTGCGCAGGGAACGCGTGATGGCGGCAACATCCACCGCGTTGGTCTGAGGAAGAGCGGGCAACCACTGCTGCAAAATTCCGTCGGAACGCAGACGGCGCCGAGCTACAGCGTAGAACTCTTCCGAGTAGAGCAGGCTGGAAGCGGCAGCATTGAGTGGAGGCGGTGGGTCGATCGTGATCACGTCGTAGAGATCGGTGGTGCGCTCGAGATAACGCCGGCCGTCATCAATGACGACACGCGACAACGGGGAGCGCAGAATCATTTCGCCATCGCTGTGATAGTAGCTGAACAGGCGGGGCACGCTGGGAACGAGTTCGACCGCGGTCACCGGAATTTCCCAGGAGCGCAAGGAACGGAAAGTCGTTCCCATGCCAAAGCAGATGACCAGCGCATTCTGCGGCGGGCGATCGAGGAATGCCATGGGCAGGTGGGCCATGATCTTGGTGATGGTGGTCAGGTTGGTCATTCCGAAGCCGTTCACCAGTAGTTGCTTCTCCATTCCCCGGCCGGTTGCGATGACGGTCGCGGTCTGATCGCGGAGCACTCTGGCGTCGGTGTACATATCCTGATATCCCTTGCCGAAGACGATGAGCAATCCGGCGCAGACGAATAGAGCGCAAGCAACCGAGCGCCATCCGATTTCGAGCTTCGCACCAGGCCGGAAGGGGGCGAGCGCGACCAGCAGCCAGGGCAGAGTCAAAACGACCAGGGTCCAGCGTTCACTGAGAAATGGCAGCAGCCCGAAGCCGGCGACGAGCGGTCCGAGGATGCAGCCGACGACATTGATGGCATAGGCAAATCCCGCTCGGCGCGGATCGCCGCGCGAGTAGCGGTCCACGAGCATCGGCGTGAGAAAGCCGAGCAGGCCGGTGAAAGGAGCGAGGCCCAACAGGAGCCGCTCCATGTGCGACATGAGAAGGACGGGATTCGCGCCGAGAAGTGGAAGCAGCGCGGATACCGCCAGCAATGTCCATACGACGGGATTTTCGCTGGACCAGCGCGAACTCCAGCGTCGATACAAGACGGAACCGATGAAGGTGGCGAGCAAGTAGACGCCGAGGATGGAAGCGAAAGCATAGACCACGGTGCCGAAGTAGGGCGTATAACTGCGTACCCAGGCGACTTCCATGCCCATGGAAGTGAGTCCGCTAAGAAAGAGCAGCGTGAGAATCCCGGTCCCGCGGACGGCGGGAGTCGCGCTGGAAATCGCGGGCTTAGGCTGATCGGGGAAATGGGTCGTGGAACTGCTGGAGAAAAGCGTCGCGGAAATGGCGATGGCCGCATTGCAAAGGGCTCCAATTCTCAGGGTTCCACGAAATCCCAGGAACTCGATGAGGAAGAGCGGCAACATGGTTCCGAAGACAGCTCCGCCCACATTGGCCATGTAGAGATAGCTGAAGGAGCGCGGCTTCTCGAGCGGAAGTGTCTGATCGATCGCGCGCATGCCAACCGGCAGAGTCGCTCCCATGAGAGTGCATCCGGGAAGCAGAATGAGAGCGACCCAGAATCCTGCGATCCAGTAATAGGCGGAAGAAGACGAGGTTCCCACGCGCTCGATCAGGCTTCGGCCCCAGACGAGTCCATAGGGGACAACAATTCCCGAGATCCCGATCAGCAATTCCATGGAGGCGTAGAACCTGAGGGCGGAAAATTTTCGCGATGGCGTAGTTTTATCGAGCAAACGACCGCTGGCCCATGAGCCCAATCCAAGGCCGGCCATGAACACGGAGAGCACAATCGACACCATGGCCGTGGTCACGCCGAACTGTGCCATCGACAGGCGGAGCCAGACCAGTTCGTAGAGGACGCTGCAGAATCCAGAGATGAAAAAGAAGATGAAAAACCAGTTGAGACTCAAAACGTGCTTTCTCCCGCTCCTTTGATCGCCGGAGGGTTCTTGTTGGTTGCGATAGCGAAAAGTTTAGAGGGAATGGCGGAGCCTCGCAAGTTGGTGGTGGTGCAGTTTGTCAACTTTGACTGCAGATTGCCGGCTCTGGTGCCCCGGCTCTCAGTGGCGGAAGTGGCGCACGCCGGTGAAGAGCATGGCGATTCCCAGACGATCGGCGGCGTCGATGACTTCGGCATCGCGCTGCGAACCTCCGGGCTGAATGATTGCAGTGGCGCCGGCCTTGGCGATTTCTTCCACGCCGTCGGGGAATGGGAAGAAAGCGTCGGACGCAGCGACCGTGCCTTTCAGTGGAAGTTGCGCTTTCATGGCGCCGAACTTGGCGGCGTCGACGCGACTCATCTGGCCGGCCCCGATGCCGACAGTCTGGCCAGC
>JASHQK010000281.1 GCA_030039195.1 Candidatus Sulfotelmatobacter sp. | reverse complement strand
TCTTTCACAGTTCGACCCGGCGCAGCCCGACCTCTCCGATTTCAGCAAACAGTTTTCGCCGGTTGCCGAATCTTTCCAGATGAAGTGGCGCCTGGCGCTGGGGGCGCGGCGGCCGAGGATGATCATTTTCGTTTCAAAGTTTGATCACTGCCTGGTTGATCTGCTCTATCGGCAGCAGAGCGGCGAGCTGCATTGCGAAATTCCGCTGATCATTTCGAATCATCCCGATGCGGGGCCGATTGCCGAGTTCTACAAGGTCGCGTATGAAGTTGTTCCGGTCGGCAAAGAAAACAAAGCGGAAGCGGAGGCAAGGATCGAGGCGCTGATTGAAGGGCATCGTCCGGACTTTATGGTGCTGGCGCGCTACATGCAGATTCTGTCAAATGAGTTTGTCAATCGCTATCCGCAGCGGATTATCAATATTCATCATTCGTTCCTGCCCGCGTTTGTGGGAGCACGGCCGTATCATCAGGCGTTTGAACGGGGCGTGAAGCTGATTGGCGCGACCAGTCATTATGTAACCGAGCATCTCGACGATGGGCCGATCATCGAGCAGGATGTGGTGCGCGTGTCGCATCGCGACAGCGCCGACGATCTGATCCGCAAAGGACGCGATCTAGAGAAGATCGTGCTGTCGCGTGCGGTGCGGGCACACGTGGAGAACCGCGTGCTCGTGTATGGAAATAAGACAGTGGTGTTTTGACCGGTTCCGGCTACGACGCACCCGTCTTGCACAACAGTGCATGTACTTTCGCGCATGAAAATCTGCTGAAATTTCCCGCACCGCTGGTAACTTGCACCAGAAGTAACCTTCGGTTTTACTTGAGTTTTGGCAAATCATGAGGATCGGTTATCTCGCGTGCGGGGGAGTTCTTGGCCGAAGATCTTCGGTTTGAGCTAGCCATTCTTGCGACTGTGCAGGGCTTTTACCAGAAGCTCATGGCGGAGTCGCTGGGCGGCCCCGTGCCCGTGCCAGGCGGCCTCGACGCAGATGCGCTGCGGCACTCCGAGCACGAACTTCCCAATACACTTTCGCAGATGTATCGCTGGCTGCATCTGCTCGACATGGCCATTACGCCGGCGATGCTGCGGCAGGCGCTGACTCCAGACACAGATTCGGAAGTGGCCGAGGCGCTGCTCAGGTATTTCGTGCGGCGGCGTGAGGCGACCGATGTTAACCGCGATAAAACGGATCTGATTGTGACGTTTCTGTATCGCCATCCACGCGTACCCGGACAATGGGAGCAAAGTGGCTATGGACTCGACGGGGCGCTGCCACTTTCTCCGTTTGAAATCGCGTTGATCGAGATTCTGGCCGATACCGATGTGCCCTCGTTGCCGGAAGAGCACGTGCAATTGCTGCGGAGATTCGATCCGCTGCGGGAAGAAGTGGGCCGTTTCCGCGACTTCAATGCGCTGATCGATTCCGGCATCATCGGGCGGGTACGCGAACTGAAGCAGTGGCTGGAATCGTCGTTCTATCATCCCGGAGTGCTGGCCACGGTTGCGGCCTATAACGCGACTTTTGGAAAAAAATTCGACGAACTGTTCGAGAAAGCGCTGGTGGAAATCAAACAGTTCGGGCAAGCGCTGGAAGAGATGGGTGGAACGATTCTGACCACGGTCGACGGCGTGGAAGTGACGGTCGAGCACGTGGCAGCGATCGAACAGAATCAGATGCTCAAGGCCGATTACGGCAGCACGCTGGAGAAGTTCCGCCGGGTTTCGAAGTTGAAGAAGGAACTGGACCGGCGGCCGCCGATCCGGCGACCGCTGATGACTTCCGCGGCGCGGCCAACGCGCGCAGGAGGCGGCAATGGGGCGGCAGCGCCGAAAGCGGCGAAGGTTGCGGCGGCCAAAGCTGCGGCGGCACCGGCTGTGTTTCAGCCGCCGGCCGTCACGGCACAGCAGATTTCAATTGAAGAAGCGAAATTGCGGCGGGTGGAGGAATCGATTCGCGTGTTTGTGCGCGTGGCCGACCCGAAGTATCGGCAGGTGGTGCCGATGCGCTTCTTCAATCTCACGTTGACGCCGGCGGAAGCCGACGCCTATGGCGCTGCGTTCCTGGAAGAGAAGAGCCTGCGCGCCGACGTGGCACGAACGCTGATTCGCCTGGTCTCCATTTCCGCTCGCATTAGCACGGAACTCGAAGAACTGAAGCGCAGCCAGAAAATGTCTTCGGTATGGAAGCTGCACGCCGATTCGGTGGTTGTGCTGCTCGATATGGCCAGCACGGCGACAGAGGAGGCGGGCAGCGTCGCCAACGTCGCCGAGCAGGGCGGATCGGGAGTTGCCGCCAAGGAGATCCATGAATCGGTGCAGCACTTGCGCGCACGGTCCGATGTCGCGGTAAAGACGCTGGCGAATGTGAGCTAGACAAAGTTTCCTTCCTGGCCGTTCTGGCCGGGTGAAACCCCTCCCAAACAAGCGTGGACACGCCATAGCGCCAAGGCGTAGGTCATGTGGCGTCGGTGTCGTGATTCCCATGTCTCGCAAATGCGGCGAGAGATGGGGCCCCCCGCAGCGCTGAAGCGCTGCCCTGATACGAACCAGTCGCAGTGATCATGCATTTCGCCCCTTCGGGGCTGCAATGATCTGCTCGATTCCATTGCTTTCTCTCAAGGTGAATTCCCAACCACACAGTGTCGCCCATCTCCGAATTGACGGCGGGCGGAGTGGGCTGAAATGATCACACAGAGCAAGGCCTGGGTTTGTGCAATCCTTTTCAGGGGTTGAACATCCGACAAGAACTCAAATGGCTGGCGAGCACGATGCTGTTCGTGTTTGTTGTGGCTTCTCGAATGTGCGCGCAAGGACCGCCTTATCAAACCGACGATCCGGTGCCGGTG
>JASHQK010000280.1 GCA_030039195.1 Candidatus Sulfotelmatobacter sp. | reverse complement strand
GCCATTGAACGCCCGCGCTCGATTGAAGCTGCCTGCTGGATGTTGCTGCGCCGCTACGGCGTTGTGATTCGCGATCTGCTGGCGCGAGAATCGAACCTGCCCAGTTGGCGCGAGCTGCTGATGGGATTCCGCCGCCTGGAAGATCGTGGCGAGATTCGTGGAGGCCGCTTCGTCGACGGCTTCCTCGGAGAACAATTCGCGCTGCCGGTCGCAGTGGAGTCCGTCCGCGCCACGCGCAACCAGCCACTCACCGGCGAGACGATCACTTTATCCGCCGCCGATCCGCTGAATCTGATCGGCATTCTTGTGCCGGGAGAGCGAGTTCCGGCGATTTCCGGCAAGACCGTGAGCTATCGGGATGGGATTGCTGTGATTCCGGCGGAAACGGTAGCTCAAGTAGCGGCGGGATAAAAGCCTGCCTTGGTCCTGCGCTCGCGAAGCCGAAATAGCGCAAAAATAAAAAGTCAGAAGCTCGTTGAGGGGGCCCCCCGAGCTTCTGACTTGGCGATCCCCGGCTAGAATCTTCGAAAGCGTTTCCCCCAAATCGCTTTTGCCGAGCACTTCGCCCAACTACTTAGAGTGCATTCCTTATGCCAATCCTTCCCATCCCCCCTCGCCCCTCGCCGATAGCCCAAAGCTATTGATCTGTATTGAGTTAACCTTGGGTTCACGGGCTGCTTGGGGCGTCCACAGGCTAGTCGAGGCTTGCAATCCCTATCCGATCGGATAGCGCCACTAGCCGTTCGGATATCGTAAAGGCTGCTGCCGGCTGTTTCCTTCTTGGTCAGATTGTGATAAACAGGTGTGCCCACTGGGAGCCGCGATTGTTCCCCCGATTGCTTGTTCTGGCTGGCCCTTTAAAGGATTCCACCATCGACCTTGGCGATGGCGAGACTACGCTCGGCCGCGAGCCAGGCAACTCGATCGTCGTGATTGACCCCTCCGTGTCCCGTCATCATTGCCTGTTCCGTCGCGAGGCGGACGGCGGTTTCCAGATCAAAGATATGGACAGCCGCAACGGTACGCTGGTGAACGGCGCACGCGTCAAAGAACAGGTGCTGCGCCACGGCGATCAGATTTCCATCGGCGATTCTGCTTTCCTGTTTCAGATGGAGGATCAGGAGCAGACCGCTGCCGCCAACCAGGTCGAATTCGATGAGAGCCGCCTTACCGCGGAAACAACGGTCATCTATCCGAAGGACGTCGTTTACCTGCATCCGCAACGGCTGCTGGAAGACCTGCAACCGTCGGCGCAAGTGGCTGAGAACCTGAGCGCGCTGCTCAAGATCAGCCGGATTGTGCATGCCATCCGCGATCTTGACGAACTGCAGGCTCAACTGCTGTCTCTGATCTTCGAGGTCGTTCCGGCGGAACGTGGTGCGATTCTTTTGTCGGAAAATGCCGGCCAGGATATCAGTTCCTTTCATGCTCGCACCCGCCAATCCGGCCAGCCCCGCCAGCTGCGGGTGAGCCGCACAATCGTCAGCCAGGTCATGAAGGAAAATGTTGCCATTCTGGGCATCGACGTGCCCGGCGGCAAACTTCGCAATGTGGCGAGCCTGGCAGACGCCGCGGTGCATTCCCTGTTGTGCGTGCCTTTGGCTGTATTTCACAAAACCATTGGCTGCATTTATCTGGACAGCACCAGTTCCAGCAGCCGTTTCAGCGAAGATCATCTGCAGCTTACCGCCGCCGTAGCCGGACTTTCCGCCGTGGCGCTCGACAATGCCCGTCGCGTGCAATGGCTGGAGCAGGAAAACCACCGCCTCACCACAGAGGTCAGCCAGGAACAGAGTTTGATCGGCGAAAGCCCGCGGATGAAAGAGATCTATCAGTTCCTGGCCAAGGTCGCGCCGACTGACTCCACGGTTCTGATCGAAGGCGAGAGTGGAACGGGCAAAGAACTTGCTGCCCGCGCGTTGCATCGCAACAGCCCGCGCAGCGGCAAGCCCTTTATCGCGATCAACTGTGCTGCGATCCCTGAATCGTTGCTGGAGAGCGATCTCTTCGGACACGAGCGAGGCGCTTTCACGGGAGCCGCGAGCCAGAAAAAGGGCCGTCTGGAAGTCGCCGATGGCGGGGTCGTGTTTCTCGACGAGATCGGGGAACTGGCCCCGGCGCTGCAGGTGAAGTTGCTGCGCGTCCTGCAGGAACGCGAATTCGAGCGCGTGGGCGGCACGCGCCCGATCAAAGTCGACATTCGCCTCATCGCCGCTACCAATCGCGATCTCAGCGAAGCTGTCCGCAAGGGCGAATTCCGCCAGGATCTTTACTATCGCCTCGCCGTCGTCAAACTCGCCATGCCGCCTCTGCGCGAGCACAGAGACGACATTACCGTTCTCACTCGTCACTTCATCCAGAAGCACGCGAAACGGTGCAATGTGAAAGCCAAGCCGGTTTCTCCCGAGGCCATGAGCCTGCTCGTGCATTACGACTGGCCGGGAAACATCCGCGAACTTGAGAACGCCATCGAACGCGCCTTGGTGCTGGGCAACTCCGACATGATTCTCGCCGAAGACCTGCCGGAATCCTTGCTGGAGCATGGGACCGAGGAGTTAAAGCAGGGCAAGTACCATGCGAAAGTGAAGGACCTGAAGAAGGATTTGATTATCGCCGCGGTCGAGCAGAGTCGCGGGAATTACGTGGAAGCGGCGGGAATTCTGGGTGTGCATCCCAATTATCTGCACCGTCTTATCAAGAATCTGGGACTCAGGGATGAATTGAACGAAATGCTGCGAGCCGGCCCCGCTTCGAAGCCGCCGGCTCGCCCCAGAATTTCCGGCGGCGCCGCCTAGGTCAGAGCCGAGGGCCAGATCAGTTCGTCGAGACACTCACGGCAGTTGCAGCTGCATTAACCGCGCCGGATCGAGATACGTTCCTTGCCAGCGCACTGCCACGTGCAGGTGCGGGCCAGTTGCGCGGCCCGTGCCTCCGCTTAAACCAATGACTTGGCCGCGGGTGACGTTGTCGCCTTCCCTCACCTTGATTTCCGAAAGGTGCAGATAAAGCGTGAGCAGCCCCTGGCCGTGGTCGATGACCACAAAATTGCCCTCGAAATAAAGCGGCCGGGCCAGCAGCACCGTGCCTTTATTCATGG
>JASHQK010000279.1 GCA_030039195.1 Candidatus Sulfotelmatobacter sp. | reverse complement strand
TGCGCAGATTTTCGGCGGCGTTCATCGTCATGTTGGCTGTGGTTTGGTCAACCCCGACGGCGCCTGCCGCTTTCTGCGGCGGCGAGCCCGGCTGCAAATCGACATGGACAGAGTTCGTACCTGCGGGCACTTTGCTGTGATAATCCCCGGCCACAACTTCGACTTCGAGCGGCGGCAGCACCGTTCTGGCGTTTGAGGCCATCATTACTGGTGCATTTTCCGGCGCAGCAGGCGTGCTCGAATCGCTAGCTTGCGAGTGCCGTTTGTGGGAAGCCCTTGCTCCCACAGACTCTTCTGCGGTCGTCTTGTTGGCAGCTGCCGGCATCGGTTGCGTCTGGATCGTCACCGTGGCCGGAACCGGACCGAGATCGTCTGCGTCGTCCGTGTCGGGGAACCAGAAGTCGCGATCGCGGTAAATGACTACACCCAGCGCCACCACCAGTAAGACGAGCGCAACTACCATCATGCGCCGCTGATTGTGCTCTCGGGAGCTGGATCTCTCCGGCATCGTCACCAGAGAGTCGTCCGCCTTCGGAATCGATGACTTAAGCTCAAGCATGGAAAACCTGTCGCGCGCCCCCTGGCGGGGACGCGCATAGTATGACTCCAAAGTCGCCGAAAGGCCAGCAAAACACATGGCACTTTCACGCTTATCCCATGGCCCGTTCGTGCTATTTTGACGATTTTGACGAGGCTTCCCGAGTCCTCCTGAAGGGTTCCTTGATCAGGCGGTTTGATTTAGGAACGCGTAGAATTTGGAAGCGCACCCCCCCGGTATTCGGTTGAATGCCTGAGAGGCTAGTTCCGGTGGCGATTTGAAACCACCGAAATTCAGGCTGTTCGGGAGGAGTGTTGGCGTATCCTTTTGTAACGTGCGAGCAAGGGTCGTTATCTGTGCGGTATGGTAATATTGTGGCTAGAACATGGAAGGAGTGTGGCATTTGGATTTAACACCTAGCACAAACGCTCTGTTCGATACTGTCCCCAAGGATTTCCTCAGCCTCTTTCCCACTGGCGGCACTGATTATCACAGGGTCGTAGAGCTTTTGGATTTTAAGAAAAAGGATGTTGCAAGGGCCTCTAACATCGCGGTTCATTCAGTGCGCTATGATCCCCCTCGGATGCCCAGGGAGTTGCAGGAACGCGTAACAGAATGGGCGGTGGCGCTAAACCTAGTAGCACAATTTTTCCGAGATGAGCAGAAAACTGTGCTGTGGTTCAAAACGCCAAATCCTCTTCTCGGGGACATGACCCCTCGTGACATGATCAGAATAGGAAGATTCCGCAAACTTCGCCGTTTTATACAGAATGCGTTATCGGAAAATCAGCCTTCCAGATGAGAAGACGCTGGCAGGAACTGGAGTCCGGGCGAATATCAGACATCCTGAAGTCGAAGGCGTACTTCGAGCAGCTTGTTGAGTTTCACTGGCAGTATTATTCCGAACTTGCTTTTCAAAGAAATCAGATACGTGAGCAACTGAAGAGTTGCCTTCGAGAAAAGGCTTGTCCCTTTCAGTGCTCCAGATGGCAGAGGGTTGTTAAATACAGGTACTCGTTATCACCGCTCAGTACGAAGGGCAGTCTTGTCGATCCTGGCGGAAGGTTCAACGTTGGAGAGATCGACCGCACTCGTTACCCAGTATTTCCGGCCCTGTACCTTGCTTGCGACAAGGGGAACGGCTCTTGCGGAGGTGCTTGGGCGAGAGGAAGATGCCGCGCCCTTAACCCCAGAAGAACTCGCTCTCACCAAGCCGGACTCAATCACAGTTATATCTGTCAGCTGTAAACTTGAATCCGTGTTGGACGTTCGGGATGGAGCTAACCTAGCTGGCTTTGTGAATCTAGTTCGAGATTTCAGGCTATCGAGATCTCTGACGGAAAAGGCCAGAAAATTACGCTTCCCGGTGAGACTGGTAAGGTCAACGACGGAATTGCTCGCTGCCCTTGAGCAGCGAGACTGGCGCAATTGGCCGATGGCCTGTGATGTGCCGGCTGCGTGCCAGGTCTTTGGTGGCCTTGTCATGAACGCTGGGATAGAAGGAATTCTCTACAATTCGTCAATCACGCAAAAACAGTGCCTCGCAATCTTCCCGCAGAATTTCCTGAATTCTTCGGCATTCGTCCAGATCGACGATACGGCCCCGAATGTTGGCGTTCGGTGTCGGATTGATTCAAGCAACTTCAACGACGTATTCTAACCGGTACCTCCCCGAAGCGGGCAGGAGTTACAGCAGGAGGACGGAGCGTTTCCCATTGACGCAAAACGAATCAAAAGCAGGATTCCAGGATCAACCGAGAAAAGTTACAATCCCAAATCGAGGCCATCCTTAGCACGCAAGCTGTTCCCGAGTGATCTTGAGCCCGTTCAGATTGCCAAGGGCCGTGACGGCTACCGATTCGGTCTTGAAAAACTCATTGGCCAGAGTGGTGAGGTCGCCCGCTGTCACAGCCTCGATTCTCTCAATCAGTTCATCAAGATCGTAGTAACGATCGAAATACATCTCCTGCCGCGCCAGATTTGACATGCGGGCCGTGCTCGACTCCAGCGACAGCATGAGGCTTCCCTTGAGCTGATCTTTCGCGCGACGCAGTTCCTCGTCCGAAACCGTTTCGGTTTTCAAGCGGCGAAATTCACCGATCACCGACTGTACTACCTTCGCCGCTGATGCCAGCGATGTTCCCGCGTAGACGGCAAGGCAGCCAGTATCGCGATAGGGATTCAGATCACTGTAGATCGAGTAAGCGAGTCCCTGCCGCTCGCGAATGTTCTGAAACAGGCGCGAACTCATGCCTCCACCCAGGAGCGTGTTGAGTATGTATCCGGCGTGACGCTTTTCGTGCGCGATCGGATGCGCTGGTACTCCCGTGCACAACTGCACCTGCTCCAACGCCTTTTTGTTGCGCAGAATAATACGCGAGACGATCTTCGGCGTGGAAGAATGAAAGCCGTTCTTCATCGGCTTCATGTGTTCGAGATGACGCGTCACCAACTCGACGAAGCGATCATGATCGAGATTTCCCGCGGCTGAGACAATGATGTTTCCGGGCGCGAAGCGGTGCGTGTAGGCGTCATAAACTGCTTGCCGCTCGAATCGCTTCACCGTTTCTTTTGTCCCCAGAATCGGCTTTCCCAGCGGGTGATCTTTCCAGAAATTCTGCGTGAAGATTTCGTGAACGAGATAGTCGGGATTGTCCTCGTCCATTTTGATTTCTTCAATAATCACCCCGCGTTCGCGCGCGATGTCAGCAGCATCGAAAACCGGATTCAGCACCAGATCGCTGAGAATGTCGACGGCCGTGGGCACGTGCTCATCGAGCACCTTCACGTTGAAGCAGATGCATTCCTTGGCAGTGAATGCGTCCATGTTGCCGCCGATCGAGTCAACCTGGCGAGCGATCTCTTCCGCAGTACGGTGTTTCGTTCCCTTGAACACCATATGCTCAATGAAGTGAGAGATGCCGTTCCACTCTGGATCTTCATCGCGGGAGCCGGTTTGAAGCCAGATTCCGATCGAAGCCGAACGGATGTGTGACATTTGCTCGGTGATGATCTTCAGGCCGTTCGGCAGCACCTGGCGGCGAATACTACGAGCTTCCTGAGCCATAAGTACATCCTAACTATAAAGAGTATGATGAGCGCGTTCCCCACTTGACGTGCAGGCCGTGTCCCTATTCTGACACACCCGCCGCAGGTGTGCGAGAATAGTTTAATTGCGTGGAATCAAGCAGTTAGCTTATTTGCCCGAAATGGAACGACCCCGCTCT
>JASHQK010000278.1 GCA_030039195.1 Candidatus Sulfotelmatobacter sp. | reverse complement strand
CGATACCGGCGAAGACAAGTCGCTCCCAAGCCCCTCCCGGACCGCCGGAGTAGTCGGCAGTTGGTTGGCCATAAGCTTTCCTCACTTCCTTCGCCGACGACTGCCAGCTGATGCCCCTGTCGGTTTGCCCACAGAAAACTCCGAACTCCTCACTGCCTTTCTGATGGTCATAGAAAAAGATGGCATGAACTGTGTTTTTGGCGTTCTCGAATGAAACCTGAATGCCCTTTGCCACATAGTCCTTGAAATAGCCATCCGAATATCTGTGCCCGGCTTGTCCTTCCCCCAAAAGATAGTCGACCGCCTTCACGGAAGCACCTAGGCGAACCAACCCCCAGCCTTCGCCCGCAATGATCTTGGGCTGCACTGCATCCTCGTGGCATTCCGCTTTCACCGGGGCGACTTTGGCCCGAATCGCCCCGCACCAGTCGTCCTCGTCACCCGGGCGGGGGCGTTTAGCCGTCTCCAATTTGATGTCTTGCAAACTGCATTCGAGCTCAATGAGTCCGTTCGCGTAGGCGGGCTGATAAGCGTTGAGAAAAGGATAGAAGTTCTCGATTTCTATTTCCTGAGTCTTATTAGGCCGGTTGATTTGGAGCGACTTTCGCCAGAAGAAATCTACGGGTTGCGTTTTGGAGGAGATTTTCCTCGGAAGGGAGCGAATTTCGCCGCTGTCCAACAGCCCAGCTAATTGTCGCATATCATCAGGGCCGATCGTAGCTTGGAAGGTTGAGCGCTCCGGTTTGGCCTCCCGCGTTTTCGCGTCTTCCTCTACATATACGACCTTGCCATCCGCAAATACCTGCAAGTCCTCGACGTGATACTCGCCCTCGAGGGGTCCATCAACCCTGTCATGTGAGGAGAGAAGCGGACTCTTATCGTCTTGACCGATGAGTACGAGAGGAACTAATAGCATCGCGGCGAGCCAAATGGAGCGCATGACAGAAAAGTGTACTGCTGAGTGATGGCTGGCGAAAATTCGCGACTACGCTCATCTTCCGAAAACTGTTGGACCCCAAGAAACCGAAGGCGGGCAGATTTTGCCCGCCTTCACTCGCAGCTCGGGACTCGCGGCTCAGGACTCGCGACTAGTTGATGTCGAACTGCTCCTGGTGCAGCGCCGGATCGCTCTTCACGATGATGGTGCGTTTCGTGAGCTCTTCCATTTCGTTCAGCAGGCGAGCGTTGTTCGACTTTAGTTCCTTCGCAACTTCCGGATTGACGCGCAGCATGACATCTTCGTGTTCAAGGTGCTTGGCGATCTTGCGCATCTCGACGTAAATCTCGTTGCAGATCGTAATCACCGATTTCACGTAGCCCGTGGCCTGGCAATACGGGCACGGGCTGCCAATTGTGCGTTCGAGCGATTGCTTGACGCGCTTGCGGGTGATCGCGACCAGTCCGAAATCATTGAACTGCAGCGTCTTTGACGGGGCACGATCCTTGCGGAGTTCCTCTTCGAGCGCCTGCATGACGCGCTGGCGGTTGCGGCGCTCATCCATGTCGATGAAGTCGATGATGATAATGCCGCCGAGATCGCGCAGGCGAACCTGGCGCACGATTTCTTTGATGGCGTCGACGTTCGTCTTGACGATCGTGTCTTCGAGGCGCTGCGTCTTGCCGACGTACTTGCCGGTGTTGATGTCGATCGCAACCAGCGCTTCAGTCTGGTTGATGACGATGTAGCCGCCGCTCTTCAGCCAGACTTTCGATTTGAGCGCCTTGTTCATTTCTTCGGTAAGGCCGAACTGGTCAAACAGAGGCGTTTCCTTGGTGTAGAGCTTCACGCGCTTGACCAGCCCGGGCTGGAATCGGTTGAAGAAGCGCAGAATGCGTTCGTATTCCTGCTCGCTGTCGACCCAGATCACATTGAAATCGGAGGTGACCTGGTCGCGCAGGACGCGCTCGACCACGTTGAGATCGTGATAGATCAACGCGGGCGGTTTGGAATTTTCGGCGCGGGTGCGGATGTCGTTCCACAAGCCTTTGAGGAAGCGAATGTCGGCGCGCAGTTCCTCTTCGCTGGCATTTTGCGCGGCGGTGCGGACGATGAAGCCACCATGCCCATTCTCACGCTCGCTCTGGATGATGCGCTTGAGGCGCTGGCGCTCTTCTTCGGAAGCGATTTTGCGCGAAACGCCGGTGTGGTTGACGGTCGGCATGTAGACGAGGAAGCGTCCGGGCAGCGCGATGTGGCTGGTGATGCGGGCTCCTTTTTTGCCGATCGGTTCTTTGGCGATCTGAACGAGAATTTCCTGACCTTCTTTGAGAAGATCGCTGATCAGAGGAATGGGCTGAGATTCGCGGCGGCGGAAACGGCGCGGACCACCACGGCGTCCGCGCTGCGAACGGCGCTCCCATGCCGGACGCGGAGCGCGCTGTGTGTATCCGGCAGTGGTGGAAGGACCGCGAACTTCGACGCGGGCGTCGACCGTGCCATTGCCACGGGCTTCGGCGTCGATCATGGCTTCTGCCTCGGCCTGGGCTTCTTCGAGTTCGAGTTCTTCACTGTCTTCGTCGGCCTCGGAAGCGGCTCCGTTATGTTCTTCGCCTTCGGGAGTTCCGTCCGCTTCGTGGCTCGCTCCGGCCTCGACTAGCGAGCTGGCGTGAATTTCTGAAACGACTTCGCGGGCTTCGCTTAACGGGCCGGCCGCGGCTCGCGTTTCTTCTTCGAATTCGTCGTAGCCTTCGTCGGAAGAAGACTGGTAGTGAACCGTTTCGGCTTCTTCCTCTTCGATGGTTTCTTCTTCCATGGTGCCAGGAACGGCGAAGGCGGGAACCGGTGGAGAGGAGACTTCCGGCTCGCGAATTTCGTGTTCCTGCTCGGGAGTGGATTCTCCACGGACGAATGCGTCTGCGGCCACATGAGTTTCCTCGCTGGCCTGGTGTTCCTCAACGATCGACTTCGGTTCGCCCGGCCAGCCGAGCGCGGGAATCGAAGCATCGGTGCGGCGAAGTTCCTGACTCCAGTCGGCAGTCGTAGACGCTTCCGCCGCATCGTTGTTCACAGAGCCGGCGTCCTCGTGCTCCTCGTGCAGCGGTTCAGCCGCGGCCTCTCCTCTGGCGAAGATCGGTTCGTCCTCGGGGAATGCTGAGGCGACAGGAGCGACGGACTCGGCCGTCAGTTCCGCAGCCTCAGGTGAAGTGGATTCGGTGGCGTGCGATTCAGTCGCCACCGAATGCGGCGCGTACCGCTGATATTTGGAGATCGACTCACCCGGAAGAATGATGGGTTCGTATCCCGGCGGAGGGGTTGCAGGCACGGATCGTCCGGACTCCGAGCCGTACGAGGCTTCAGAGCGGTTCGAGCGCGAGTCCGATCTACGGTCAGAATTTCGATCGAAACCGCGATCGCGGCGCCCGCCACGGCGGCGACGGCGGCTGCGCCAGTTGCCTCGGTCGCGATCATTGCCGCCGGTCGCTTCCGGGCCGGTGGTGGCGGGCTGAACGGCCTCGTTGGCTTCGGCTTCCGATGTTTCGGAAATCTCAGTTTCAGCCGCTTGTGACACGTCCGCAGGCTCGCCGCTTTCGGCCGACTCGGTTCGTACCGGCTGCGGGCGCATGTCTTCTACGCGAGGACTGGCCGGGACCGAGCCGGTTACATCTTCGTCGTGCTCTTCCAGTTCCATGAAATCGGAAACGTAGAGGAAAGCGTCGCGTTCCAGGCCGATATCGACGAAGGCCGATTGCATGCCGGGAAGGACGCGGGTGACTCGGCCTTTGTAGATGGATCCGGCGAGGGTGTATTCGTTTTCGCGCTCGAGGTAGACCTCGGCGAGCAGGTCGTCTTCCACCAGCCCAACCTTGGTTTCGTGGGGCGTGGAAGAGACGAATAATTCTTTATTCATGAAGCACTCCGGTGCCGCCCGCAAACTCCTTACAGTTGGGGCGGACTTCACCGGCTCTCAGTCAGGAAAGCTACGGGAGGATCGAGAGTTGCGAAACTGCCCCAGATAGGGGACGGAGTAAGGCGGAGGTTGTTCTCCTCGCCAAGTCCGCTGCATACGCTTGGGAATTTTAAGCACTGATCGCTAGCACTCCGCCGGGGTTGTGACCGCACTCTCAGACCAACATGGTCGGGGGGCCGTTCCCTGCCCGGCTTGCAACTTGCTCAATCCTGCCCGGCCTTTGGCTGCCAAGGGCCGGCGAAAATGCCCTCTTTACGCGAGGGCGGTCGAAATTTTTGGCCGCGCTTCCGGAAATAACCGGATCCGGCGCAGCAACCGCTAACTCTGCCGTTCCCCACGGCGACTTCTCAAACCCAGCCCGGGCCCTCGCCCGGCTAGTTCACGAAGCGGCGCATACGAACGTTCATCACCATCCCCAGCGCCAGGAACATAAACAACACGGAAGACCCACCATAACTCATGAGCGGCAGAGGTATTCCGGTGACCGGCATAAAGCCAACCACCATGCCGACATTGACCAGGATATGGAAGCTAAGCACCGCGACCACACCCATGACGATGAACGTGCCAGCGCGGTCGGGCGCTGTTTGCGCGTTCTGGGTCAAACGCATCAGCACTATGAAGTATAACAGCAGAACCCCGAGAGCGCCGACGAAACCGTGTTCCTCGGAAAAGGCGGCGAAAATGAAGTCCGTTTGTGGGACAGGCAGGAAATTCCCGTGTGTTTGCGAGCCTTTACCGCCCCACAGGCCTCCAGAACCGACGGCAATCTTGGATTGCTCAACTTGATACCCCGACCCCTGGGGATCGAGTTCGGGATCGAGAAAGCTGGTTAAACGCTGTTTTTGATACGACTTAAGAACGTGAACCCGGGGAACAAGAAAGACGGCTCCGAGGCCGACTGTGGCGAGCAGGCCGAGGGCTACGCCCTGTTTCCACTCCATCCCGCCGAGAAAAACTCCCATGACGGCGATTGGAATGTAAGTCAGGGCCGTGCCCAGATCAGGCTGTTTTAGAACCAGGAGCATGGGGACGCCGACGATCGCTCCGGCTTTGGCCAGATCGGCCCAGGAAAGCTCGCGCTGGCGCATGTCTGCGAAATACTTGGCAACGGCGAGGATCAGGATGAGCTTGACCCACTCCGAAGGCTGGAAGTGATTGCCGCCGGGCATTTTGATCCAGCGCTTGGCCCCCAGATATCTCTGGCCGAACACGAGGACCCCCATCAAAGAGGCGACGGCGGCGATGTAAAACCAATGAATCTGATCCAGTAGTGCCTGATAGTTGATGAGGCTCATCATCAGCATCAAGCCGACACCGGCGATGACCCAGTAAATCTGCTTGATATGGGCTCCGGCGAACTTCGTGTGCTCGGTGGCGCTGCGGATCTCCATGATGCCGAGCGCACAGATCAGCAGCACGAAGGCCAGCAGCAGCCAGTCAAAGTCACGGAATGAAACGTATCTTGCCATCAGTTGTCAGTCCCGAGTTACGAGTCCCGAGCAAACCCTCCAGCTCACAGGTGCTTGATTCCCATGTCTCGCAAAGGCTGCGAGACATGGGGCACCCCACCGTCGTTGTGTCCTGCAGCCTCAGGAACCTCCTCCTATGTTCTCGCAGCTCGCGACTCAGGACCCTCGACTCACGACTAATTCACCCCCGGGGCGGCGGTGGCCAAGGACATCGGCTCTTTCGACAGATCGAGCAGGAAGCGTCCGGCATGCAAGGCGTCGGCATGTCCGTCGTCATCCCGGCCGTTCCACAAGGCGCCGACCTCGACCTCGTCATCCGTGTTCGACTTCCGGGCCATCTTCTGCGGCAAACGGCGCTGTTTTTCCACGTAGGCTTTGATTACCTCCGTGGCCAGCCGAGCCGCAAGTTTTCCATGCTCGCCGCCTTGAAACAGGGCACAAACGATAACGTCGGGATTCCGGCGGGGGGTAAATCCCACGAACCAGCCGTTCTGCGCAAACTCTTCGCTGTTCTTCTCCTTCGCGCGCAGTGCCAGCGAGACCACCTGCGCGGATCCCGTCTTGCCGGCGATTTCTACACCCGGAACTGCCGCGGATGGTGCGGTGCCGCCCGGCTGAAGGACTTTCACCATCGCGTCGGTAATGTAATTCCATCCGTTGGGATCGATGGGGATTTGTTTCACTTCGGTGTAATCCGCAGTTTGAACGAATCCTGGCGGCAGGCCGGAAGGATTGACCACATGCGGAACAACCATGCGTCCGCCCATGGAAATCGCCGAGATGGCACGTATCAACTGCACGGGAGTCACCGCGATTGCTCCCTGGCCGATGCCGACGGAGATGGTTTCTCCGGCGAACCACTTCTGGTGGAAGTTACGGATCTTCCATTCTTCCGAGGGCATGACGCCACTGGCTTCATTGGGCAAGTCGATGCCGGTTTTCTGGCCCAAGCCGAGCATCGTCGCATATTTCGCGATCCGTTCGATTCCAAGGCGGTCGGCGAGCGTGTAAAAGAAAACGTCGCAGGATTGATAGATCGCCTTCTCGAGATCGACATCGCCATGAGCCTGATGCATGAAGTAAACCCAGCACTTGTAATTCCTGCCGTAAAAGTCCGCGCTGCCGTTGCAGTGGACGTGCATGGTCTGGGCGATGCCCTCCTGCCACCCCGCGACCGACATGATTACCTTGAACGTGGAGCCCGGCGCCAGTTGTGCCTGAATTGCTTTGTTCATGAGCGGCTTGTCGGGATCATCGACCAGCTTGCTCCATTCTTCTCGGGAGACGTGTACGGCGAAATCGTTGGGGTCGAACGTGGGTCCGCTCGCCATGGCGAGAATCTCGCCGGTGCGCGGATCCATGGCAACGACGGCGCCGTTTTTGCCTTCCAGAGCTTCTTCGGCGGCGATCTGCAGGTCAATGTCGATGGTCAGCTTGAGCTGCTTGCCGGGAATGGCCGGGGTTTCGCCCAGGCGCCCGACTTCGCGGCCGTGGCTGTCGACCAGAGCCTGGCGTGATCCGTTCTGGCCCATGAGCAGCGCGTTATATTCGCGCTCGACGCCGGAGATGCCGACCACGTCGCCGGGATTGTAGAGTTCGAATTGCGGCTCGTTCAGCATGTCTTCGCTGACTTCGCCGACGTAGCCGATCACGTGCGCCATGAATCCGTTGCGCGGATACAGCCGGCGATGAGCCATGATGGTGTCAAGCTCGGGTAGCTCATTGCGATGGGATTCGATGAACTGCAACTCGTCGGGCGTGATGTCTTCCTTAAGAAAGATCGGTTGATACTGCGGCAGAGCAGCGAAGTGCCGGATGCGGGCACGGACTTCGTTGGGATCGAGATGCAATCCCTGGGCGATCAGATCGGCATCGGCGGTGAGGTCGCGCGAAGAATCGCGCAGGAGCAGAGCACTGAATGAGGGATAGTTGTCGACGATGATGCGGCCTTCGCGATCGAGAATCTTACCGCGCGGCGCCAGCACGGGCACGTTGCGGATGCGGTTTTTCTCGGCGGCGAGAGAGTAGTAGCTGCTCTCCATCACCTGCAGGCGCCAGAGCCCGTAGGCGAGCACGAGGAAGATTGCCAGAATGATGTACTGGGCTGCCGTGAGGCGGATCTCAGAAACTTTTTCGTCGCGGCCAAACATTTGTTAGTACCGAGTACCGAGTACCGAGTATGGAGCGAAAGCGGCTCGGGTACGGAAACTTGGGAAAAAATATGAATTCATCGTGTGAGTTCCATTCTATGACGACTGAGCTTCAACTTTCTTCGATTACGAACACGAAGGTCATCAGACCGTAGAGGGTTTGGCTCGGTACTCGCAACTCGGGACTACGTCCTCTGTTTAAACTTATCCAGAAAATAAAACAAAATCACGCCGACGATGGCGTTGGCCAGGCCGGACAAGGTGCCGCGGCTCCAGCTCCAGGTCAGCGACAGGCTTACCATGCCGCGCGCGACCGTGAAGAACACGGCCGCATGAATCATGTAAAAGGCCAGGATGACCAGCACCCGGGCGCCGGCGTTTTCCACGTCGAGTTTGACGCCGAGCGAAGAGGCGAGGAATCCGACGATGGTCTTGGCAATGCCATAGAGGCCCAGCGGGAGGCCGGTAAGAGCGTCTTGCGCCAGGCCGATCACCGCGCCGGTCAGCAGGCCGGAAATCGGGTTCCGGCGGGCCATCGCAAAAAAGATGGTGACCAGCAGTGGCAGATCGATATAGGAAAGCGAAGTCGAGTGGCGCGAGACGAATACCTGCACAAACAGCGCCAAAAGCGGGATCCCGATGGTGGCCGGAATACTGAACCGGTAAACCTCAACCTGCTCCCCCGATGTGTAGGTAATGGGCACGTTTATTGGGGGCTCGTCTGGTCAGCCGGGGGCTGGGAGTGGGATTGGCCAGATGGTTGTGTCTGTGCCGACGCCGCGGGCTTGGACAATGTCAGGTTAGCAGGCGGAGTTGCGGGCGGCACGGCGGACTGGGTCGAAGGGGCGGCCGCCGGCTTTGAAGGAGTCGTCGGGCTTTGCGCATTCGGAAGGCCCGGTGTGGACGCGGCAGCGGGTTTCGCCGACGACGGCGACTTGGGAGACGCGCTGAGCGTTTGTGAAGCCGCGGTTGGCGTGGTGTGATCGGCAGAGGAATTCTTTGTGATCGCAGCAGTGCCAGCGGTCGCGGGCTTGGACGCAGCCGTTGCCGAAGGCGCAGCCGTTGCCGAAGGCGCAGCCGTGCCGGCCGGCGTTGTCGCGCCAGCCGGAGGCTTGTCAGGAACAGACGGTAATCTTTCGGCAAGAATGTCGGCGGCCCGACGATGCCCGGCATCCTCGGCCACAGGCTCACGGTCCTGCTTCTCGACCAGAACGAGAACTTCTTCGAGCCGGCTCAAGTCGGCAGACGGTTTCACATTAATGTTCAGGAAGAGATCTTTTCCACTGCCGACTCTTGTGACCGTGCCGACGGGCAATCCCTTGGGAAAGATCTGGTCGCCGCCACTGGTGAGCACGGTTTCGCCGACGAGAACCTGCTCGTCGCTCATCACATCATTTACGACGACTTCGCCGTTGGCTATACCGTGAAGAATTCCCTGCAACCGCGACTTTTCCAGGATGACTCCTACGCCGCTGGTCTGATCGTTGATCAGCAGAACCTGAGCGGTGGAGGGATACACGAGTAGGAGTTTGCCAACAATGCCGTCAGCGGTGATCACGGCCATATCGCGCCGGAGGCCGGCGTCCTCGCCCTTGTCAATGTAGACGATGCGGGAAAGATCACTGCCGCTGGAGCCGATGACCTGCGCCGCCACGGTCTTGGCGATGTACTGCTCCTTAAAAGCAAGCAAGCTTTGCAGGCGGTGCGCCTGGGCCGCGTCTTCGCTGAGACGGACCTGTTCCAGGCGCATCTGCTCGATTTCGTCTTTCAGTTCGCGGTTTTCGGCGCGCACGCCGCGCAGATAAACGTAGTTGTGCCAGAGATTGCCGCAGCTCGATTCCAGCCAAACCACGCCGCGCTCAAAGGGAGTAATGGCGTCAACCACCCAGATACGGATCAGGCGCGTGTTTTCGGCGTCGTTGCCGGCACGCTTGACCTGCACCGCCAGTCCGAGCACCTGCAAAAACAGCACGCCCACCAGGATGATCAGATTGCGGTAACGGCCGAGAACGGATTCCATAAAACCAGTTGCCAGTTGTCAGTACTCAGTTGCCAGTTCGTCGCGCCGACCTCAGGGGCTATAGCCCCTTTCCTTCTTTGAGTCGATCGGCACGGCTGAAGCCGTGCCCTTCCCAAACCGCCTTCAGCCTCGCATGGTAGCCATTCTGGCACTGGGTACTGGCTACGGGGTACTTCCTCTTACTCAATCGAGATTTTGCGCAGCAGTTTGAAGTCGCTCAGCATTTTGCCGGTGCCGAGGACCACGCTGCAAAGTGGATCGTCGGCGATCGAGACCGGCAATCCGGTTTCTTCGCGGATGCGCTTGTCGAGATTCTTCAGCAGCGCTCCGCCGCCGGTGAGCACGATGCCGCGATCGCTGATGTCGGCGGAAAGCTCTGGAGGAGTGCGTTCCAGCGCGACGCGGATTGCATTCATGATCGTCGAAACACACTCACTCAAGGCTTCGCGGATTTCGCCGTCATCGACCGTGATGGTTTTTGGTACGCCTTCGATCAGGTTGCGGCCTTTGATTTCCATGGTCATCGGCTTGTCGAGTTGATGGGCGGAGCCGATCTCCATCTTGATCTGCTCGGCGGTGCGCTCGCCGATGAGCAGGTTATATTTCCGCTTCAGGTAATTCATGATGGCCTCGTCCATCTGGTTGCCCGCCATGCGCACGGAACGCGAATAGACGATGCCGCTGAGTGAAATGACTGCGATGTCAGTGGTCCCGCCGCCGATATCGACGACCATGTTGCCGCTGGGCTCGGTGATGGGCAGGCCCGCGCCGATGGCAGCGACCATGGCTTGCTCGACCAGATGTACTTCGCTGGCTTTGGCGCGATAGGCAGAGTCCATGACGGCGCGCTTTTCCACCTGCGTGATTTCCGAAGGTACGCCGATAACGATGCGGGGATGCACCAGCATCTTGCGGTTGTGCGCCTTCTGGATGAAATAATTCAGCATTTTCTCGGTGACTTTGAAGTCGGCGATGACGCCATCTTTCATCGGCTTGATGGCGACGATGTTGCCGGGCGTGCGGCCAAGCATTTCTTTGGCTTCTTTGCCGACGGCCTCGACTTCGCCCGTGTTCTTGTTGATGGCGACAATCGACGGCTCGTTGACCACGATCCCTTTGCCGCGCGCGTACACGAGCGTGTTGGCGGTGCCCAGGTCGATGGCCAGATCGCTGGAGAAAAGGCTGAACAGCGAACGCAGATTGTGGTTGCGCGTGGCGCCTGAATGGAATCCGTTATTTGACATGACAAATATTTCCCGCGTGTCGTTCTGACCCGCTCGACCGGGAATGCCCGGGCGTGGTTCCTTCTATTTTGTTGTGGGTTGCTGGACAACCCTATTTTACGGGATGCGCGGCAACCGTGCTGAAAATCAGCTATCAGCCCAGTTTCAATGTCATCCTGAGCAGAGCCGGTGTTCCGGCGGAGCGAAGGATCTCCCGTGCAACCGAGCCGTCCGCGCGCGAGATCCCTCGCCTCGCTGGTGAAAACGCGAGGCTTCGGGATGACTTACGCGCCATGTTGTGAATCCAAACTGCACCGCCATATCTGAAACCCGCCTTACTGAATAATGATCTTTTTCTGCTGCGTGTTCACTCCGCCCTGCGCCGTCTGCGCTGTCACCGTAATCACCGCTTCGCCCGTCGGCAGTGGCGGCGTGAAGTAGTGGAACGATCCATCGGAGGCAATTACCGGCACTTCGCTGCCGTTGACCATCACCCGCGCGCCGGTCTGCGTGTGTCCGGTGATCTCGATGACGTGGCCATGCTGAATAAATGGGTCCAACTCCAGGTCGATCGCATCGGTTTGCTTGGTCTTCGCAATAATCGTGAAGCGGTTCTTCTCGCTCTCGACTGACTCCTTTCCTGACGGATCGTAGGACTGCACTTCCCAGTAGTAGGCGCCTTCTCCTAAACCGGAGACCGTGACCGCAGCTGTGTTGATGCGCTTGTCGACCAGTGTAGAGGAGAAATACGGATTGCGGGAGATGCGCAGGCGGTAACCAACTGCATTCGCCATGGGGCTCCAGGTAAATTCCACGTCCTTGGTAGCGTCGCCGGAAAACAGCGGAGCCATGTTGGCGGGTGCGATGGGAGTGGGCGGGCCGGTTTCCTTCGTTTTTTCCATGTGGGTCTCGCCCCCGCTGAAACTGACTTTTTCCCAGTTGGCCAGTTCGACGGTCTCGCCGTTGCGCGTGACCTCGCCGGTTCCTTTCTTGATCAGGATTTCGTGCTGGTCGGCTTTGGGATCGTTATGAACCTGCGCCGCCGACTCAGGAGCCAGAGATGCCGTGGCTCCGGCGACGATGACCTGTGATTTCGAACCTTGACTGTAGGTCGCAGTGGAAAGATCGACCGTACCGGTACTGACGGCGACGGCTACGTTGGTCTGCTGCTGATCGTTGGCGGAGTTCTCTTCAATCACAATCAGCGAATCCTGCTTCACGGTGTAGCTGGTGCCGTCATTGAAAACGACCTTGGCCATGCCTTCCGAACCGGTTTGCACGACGTCGCCCTTATCGAGCGGGATGTTGTAGTCGGCCGGAACCCAACTATTGCCGTTGCCCTTTTTTACCCGGACGGTGCCGTCGAGGGCGGTGAAGTGAGCCTGTTGGGCGGTTGAGAGTGCCGATTTGGGTGAGGGAGCCATGCCCGCAACGCGCTCCAGCAGCGAACTGGCGACATCGTCAGCTTTGTTGAGGCCGGCCTGGGTGAACTGCGGGAAGGCCACGCGCATGGCGACGAAGAAGATCGCAGCGATGGCCAAAGACAGCAGTACCACACTACGGTACGTGACCGTCGTCCACGCGATGTGGACACCGGGTTTGCGATTCGCGGAAGACACTTTGGTCCGAAAGCCTGCTCGCCTGCGTGAAAATGCCCTAAAACAAAACGGTAGCACAGAGAAAACGGGGTCTAGAACAGGCAATCATGCGCCACGGTTACCTTGGTGTAATTCTCGCGACGAGAGGCCTTTGAGGTAGTTCTGGCTGCAATTCCCAGGAATTTGCCTACTTTCCCAGCCTCATCGTGCTTGTGGTAGCCCTTGCACCCGCCGCGCCATGACCTGCTCCTGCAGGTGCGTTATTCTCTTGGCTTATGGCGGAAGCCGCCGGCACGCTCACCATCCCGGAACGCAAGCCGCCGTCCTTTCTCGCGGATGGAATGGCAATCATCTGGGCGATCGCGCTGGCCAAGCTTGTCTTCCACATTTACTTCAACAATCGATACGGGTATTTCCGCGATGAATTCGATTACATGTCGTGCGGCGATCATCTCCAGTGGGGATATGTCGACCAGCCGCCGCTGATTCCCTTTCTGATTCATATTTGCCGGGCAGTGTTTGGCGATTCCCTGCGCAGCATCCGGCTGATTCCGGCGGTGGCATCGTCTTTGCTGGTCGTGCAGACGGCGGCGATTGCGCGCGAACTGGGCGCGAAACGATTCGCGCTCCTGCTGGGCGCGATCTGCTGTGTCGTGTCGCCGCAGTATCTCTCGAACGGTAGCCTGCTGGGGACGAACTCACTGGAACCGAATCTTTGGATGGGCTGCGCATACTTCGCGATTCTCGCCATCCGGCGCGAGGATCCGCGCTATTGGCTGTGGTTCGGAGTGATTGCAGGAATCGGCCTGGAGGAAAAATATACGATCGCGCTCTTCGGCCTGGGAGTTGTGATCGGCCTGCTGTTCACCGCGCAACGGCGAGTCTTGCTCAGTAAATGGATGTGGCTGGGCGGGATGGCAGCGTTTCTGATCTTCCTTCCCAACCTGCTTTGGAATGTTCATTACGACTGGCCGTTCCTCCAGTTGATGCATAACATCCGCGCGGAAGGCCGCGATGTCGTGCGCGGACCGCTCGACTTTTTCTGGCAGCAGATTCTGGTGGTGAATCCGTTGAATGCTGCGGTCTGGCTGCCGGGAGTTTTCGCTTTGCTATTCTGGCAGCGTCTAAAACCGTTTCGATTTCTCGGCTGGAGCTATCTTGTCTGTTACGCCGCTCTATTTCTAATGCGTGGGAAGAATTATTATCTGTCGCCGGTCTATCCCATGTTGATGGCGGCAGGAGCGATCCTCATCGAATCTGCGGTCGACACGCCTGAAACTGGTCGCGCCCATCTGCAGTGGCTCAAGCCCACGGCCATCGTTGTGCTCCTCGCCAACGGGGCCTATCTGGCGCCGGTCGTCATTCCCGTTTTCTCGCCGGAGCACTTTCTGGGCTATGCGCGGCATCTTCCCATGAAGCTGCCCGTGAACGAGTACTCCCATGCGCAAGCCGCGCTGCCACAGTGGTATTCCGATCAATTCGGATGGAAAGAAATCGCCGACGAAGCAGTCGTCGCATGGAATCAGGTGCCGGTCGGGGAGCGCGGAGACTGCGCAATTTTTGCCCAGAATTATGGGCAAGCCGGGGCGATCGATTTCTTCGACCGTGGCCGCGGCCTGCCGCCGGTGATCAGCGGCGATCGAACCTACTGGCTTTGGGGCCCCAGGAGTTATACAGGCCAATGCATGGTTGTGCTGGGCGATAGAAAAGAACGGCTGCAGGAATTATTTAGCCAGGTGGAATATCTGGGGACATCGGCTGAAAATCCGTGGGCGCTCCAGCCTCCGGCGGCCTTTTATTTGTGCAGAGGACCGAAATTTGGCAGCCTTCGCGACTTGTGGCCAAGGATCAAGCATTGGTACTGAGTCGCGAATCCCACTTCTCGCAAAACCGGCGAGAAGTAGGGCACCCCACTTTTCGTTTTTTGCTTCGGGACGAAGATCCGCGCATGCTCAGGGCAGACTCTCGCCTCGCTGGTCAAGACGCGAGGCATCGGGATGACGCGTTTGCAAGGGCTTGATTCAGCCTCCGCTAACTTGACAGTTGTTCTCATCGTCTAACAGAATCAAATGCTTCCCTGGACACTAGTTCGTGGCATTTTATCGATGAGGCCCTCCATGTTCCGTATCAATGTTCTATTCTCGTTCCTTATTCCTATGACTACGCTCATGACAGCGCAGACCCTTTCTGTTTCGCAGCCGACCGTGTGGGCGACGAAGCCCGATGTGGCAGCGTTCGAAAAAATGGAAAATGACCGCCTCGCGGCGGCTCAGATCGCGATCGACAAAGTGGTCGCGGTCAAAGGCACGCACACGATCGAGAACACGCTCGCTCCATTTGACGAAGCGACCCGACAGGTCAATGCCGCCGGATATTTGGCGGGACTGATGGAACAGGTGCATCCGGAAGCGACGTTTCGCGATCACGCGACCGCCATGCTGACCAAGGTGTCGGCAGTGCAGACGGCAATCGCGCTCAATCACGAAGTGTACAGCGCTCTCGCCTCGCTGGATCTTTCCCAAGCTGACGCTGCGACCCGCTATTACGTCCAGCGGCAACTGCTGGAATTCCGCCTGGCCGGCGTTGACAAAGATGACGCCACGCGCACGAAGCTCAAGGAACTGAATCAGAAGTCGACCGACTTGCAGTCGGCCTTCGATCGAAATATTTCCGATGACCAGAAAATCGTTGAAGCCGATCCGAAGGAGTTGGACGGCCTGCCGCAGGATTACATCGATCGCCACAAGCCCGGTGCGGATGGGAAGGTGCGGCTCACGACCGATTATCCCGATGCGTTGCCGGTGTTCACCTTCGCGAAGAGCGACGATTTGCGGCGGCGCATGTCGATCGCGTTCAACACGCGCGCGTATCCGAAAAACCAAGAAGTGCTCATGAATCTGCTGAAGACGCGCTACGAAATCGCGACGCTGCTCGGCTATCCGTCGTGGGCGGATTACAACGCGGCTGACAAGATGATCGCGCAGGGCACGAAGATCGGCGATTTCATCCAGCAAGTGAATGTTGCCGCTCGTCCACTGGCGGAGCGCGAATTTGAAATGCTGCTGGCAGAAAAGCGCAAAACCGATCCCGGCGCAACCCAGATCTGGGATTACGAGCGCGCATATCTGTCGGAACTGGTGCGGCGCGAGCAGTATGACTTCGACTCGCAATCGGTGCGTCCGTATTTTCCCTTCATGCAGGTCAAGCAAGGCATCCTGGATGCCGCTGCCGAGCTGTTTCACGTCAGCTTTCAGCAGGAGCAGAACGTACCGGCGTGGGATCCTGCGGTCGAGACATGGCTTGTGATCGATAACGGCAAGCCGATTGGACGCTTTTATCTCGACATGCATCCGCGGCCGGGCAAGTACAGCCATGCCGAGATGGCGCCGATCCTCGACGGTATTCGCGGCAAGCAGTTGCCCGAGGCGATTCTGGTGTGCAACTTCCCTGCCCCGACCGCGACCGATCCCGGGCTGATGACTTATGACGATGTGCAGACGTTCTTCCACGAGTTTGGCCACCTGATGCACCACATCCTTGGCGGACAGCAGGAGTGGGCGGGAATCAGCGGCATCAGCATGGAGTCGGACTTTGTGGAGGCTCCGTCGCAAATGCTGGAGGAGTGGATCAGCAGCCCGCAGGTGCTGGCCAAGTTCGCGCGGCATTACAAGACAGGGGAACCGATTCCAGCCGAACTCGTGGCCCGTATGAACCGGGCAGCCGCGTTTGGGCGCGCGGGATGGGTGGAGCGGCAGGATAGTTTCACGGCGATTTCGTACGACATCTACAAGGGCAAGCCGGAAGATGTGGATCTGGATGCGGTCACGCTCGACGCCACGCGGAAATACACGTTGTTCACGCCACTGCCAGAGACGCATTTCTGGGCTTCGTTTGGCCATCTCGGCGGATATTCTTCGGCGTATTACACGTACTTGTGGGACAAAGTGATCGCGGAAGATTTCTTCGTGCAGTTCGATCACAACAATCTGCTGGCGGGAGATGCTCCGGCGCGTTATCGGCGGCTGGTGCTCGAGCCGGGCGGATCGATGTCGGCCAATGATCTGGTAAAGAATTTCCTGGGCCGTCCGCAGAACATGGTCGCGCTGCAGAAATGGATGGGCATGGAGTTTGATGGGACGGGAGCGGGTGCGAAGGCGGCGGGAAAGTAGTTCTCTCGTCACGCTGGCCATGATGTTGAATTTTTCCTGGTTAGCCAATGGCAGACGATACCCGTTCTTCACTCCACAGGCCTTGCGCGTTTAACATTGCACTCTGGAAATGCTACTGGTCCCAATAACATGCTCTTGAATCTGGAGATATGGCTCGCGGCTTTCGTGATCATCCTGCCCGCCATTGTGGACGGATTCTCGTGCGCTGCGGCGCCGCGCTATTACCGCAGCCGTCAGGTTCCCGGAACACAGAAAGCCACTTATCTTGCGGGCCTCATAATTGCCTCGGCAGGTGCGCTCGTTCAAGTCAATTATTGGGCTTGGCGAGTCTCCGCCCTATACCGGTTGAAGGTTCCGCTTCCAGCCTTGATCGTCCTTGATCGTTGCCTGTATCCGTCGGCTGTGCTGTCGTCGGTGGCGATCGTTTGCTTCTTCATTGGGCGCGGTCCCTATCGACTCGCGCTGGCGTTGGCAGCGTTGTTGGTTGCACTACAGATTTGGATCCACGGCGGCGTGCTCCACTGGGCTTGACGAGGTATCTGGAACGGGCTCCGTCTTGCCGCTCCTTCCACCCCGGTTGTAGCATCGACATATATCTCCTAAGGAGAATTTATGGCTACCGATACTTTGGCCACGCCGGCTCATCTCAGCGACACGCAGACGAGGGTCTTCAAAAATTTCATCGATGGCGAGTGGGTGGATTCCATCAGCGGAGAGACTTTCGAAAACCGCAATCCCGCCGATACCCGCGATCTGGTCGGAATCTTTCAGAAATCGAACAAAGAAGATGTGAATGCCGCGGTCGATGCTGCCAAGCGCGCCTTCGCGAAATGGCGGCTGGTTCCGGCGCCGCGACGGGCTGAGATGGTGTTCCGCGCGGCGGAAATTCTAATAGAGCGCAAAGAAGAGTACTCCCGAGACATGACGCGCGAGATGGGCAAAGTACTCGCCGAAACCCGCGGCGACGTGCAGGAAGCGATCGACTGCGCCTATTACATGGCCGGGGAAGGCCGCCGCATGTTCGGTCCCACCGTGCCCTCGGAGCTTCCCAATAAATTTGCCATGGCGGTGCGACAGCCGGTCGGCATCTGCGGCATGATCACGCCGTGGAATTTTCCCATGGCGATTTCGTCGTGGAAGCTGCTGCCCGCGGTTGTCTGCGGAAATACCTGCGTGATCAAGCCGGCGCAGGATACGCCGCTCTCGACTTTCAATCTGGTTCGGGCGATGACAGACGCCGGCCTCCCCAAGGGAGTGATCAATATCGTGAGCGGATTCGGCTCCATGGTGGGAACTCCGCTGGCCGAGCACGCCGACGTGCGCGCCATCTCGCTGACAGGATCCTCAGAAGTCGGGCGGATTGTCGGCGGAATTGCCGCCAAGAGCTTCAAGCATTGCTCGCTCGAACTGGGCGGGAAAAATCCGATGATCGTGCTCGACGATGCCAATCTCGATCTCGCCATCGAAGGCGGCCTGTGGGGCGGATTTGGCACCACCGGCCAGCGCTGCACCGCGACCAGCCGCATCATCGTGCAGAAGGGCGTATATCGCGCATTCATCGACCGCTATATCGAGCGCGCAAAGAAACTGAAAGTCGGCAACGGACTCGATGAGTCGGTCGAGATGGGTCCGGCCATCAACGAGAAACAGCTCCAGACCGACCTGAGCTACGTCGAAATCGGCAAAAACGAAGGGGCAAAGCTCATGTGCGGCGGCAATCGCCTGGATCAGGGTGAATACAAGTATGGCTGGTTCATGCAGCCGACCGTGTTCATCGACGTCGACCCGAAGATGCGCATCGCGCAGGAAGAAATTTTCGGGCCGGTCGTCTCGATCATTGCCTGCGACAACCTCGAGAATGCGATCGAGATTGCCAACGGAATTGAGTACGGTCTGTCATCGTCGATCTACACGAGGGACGTGAACAAGGCATTCACGGCCATGCGCGATCTCTACGCCGGAATCACTTACATCAATGCGCCAACGATCGGCGCCGAGGTGCACTTGCCGTTCGGCGGCACGAAAGCCACTGGCAATGGACATCGCGAGGGCGGGATCGGGGCAATTGAGTTCTTCACCGAATGGAAGTCGGTGTACGTGGATTACTCCGACAAGCTGCAGAAGGCGCAGATCGACCGAGTGGACTGAGTACCTCCCCACGGAGACTTCCGGCTCGCGCCTAAAGGGTGGTCATCCCGAAGCCCCCGCGCCCTCACGAGCGGGGCGAGCGATCTCCCTATATATTCGTTTGACGGGAGATCCTTCGCTTCGCCGGCAGAACGGCTTCGCTCACGATGACCTCGAGTGGTTCATCAGCGACTATTGCTGCGGCGGCGGGATCGCCACCGAGGGCAGTTCCTTTCTGGGTTCCACGTATGGAACATTCGGCATGTGCGTGACGTGACCGGTCGCGGCCTGATCGATACTGACGCCGTCCCGGTCGAGCAGCGTGCCGGTGGCGCGGCCGAGTTCGATGCGCGACTTTTCGTAAGCGAC
>JASHQK010000277.1 GCA_030039195.1 Candidatus Sulfotelmatobacter sp. | reverse complement strand
TCTGGCTTGCTTCAAATGATTCACGAATCTCGCGGCCAGCACTAGCTGCGATCGCCGAAGCCCGCCAGGGCCGACGCGGCTTGGCCATTTCCGATTTCACGCTATTCGAGTTGAGCCTGCTGTTCCGCAAGAAGAGGTTCGAGCTCGCTGTCACGCCGGAAGCCTTCCTCTCGGAAGTCGAACGCCGTTTCATAGTGTTTCCGGTGACGGCAAACATCGCTCTGCAAGCGTTCGATCTCCCGCCAAACTATCCAAACGATCCCGTCGATCGCATCATTGGCGCCACGGCTCTCATAGAAGATATTCCCCTGGTTACGGCCGACCGCGAAATTCGGAAATCGCGAGTGGTTCCTACCATTTGGTAGCGAAGGCGATTCGCGGAATGATCGCGATCCATCTTCTTATTCCTTCGCACCTGCTGCTGTGGTGAGCCCACTTTGATCTTCTCTGTGCCTTGCCACGGTGCGAGAATACGGCAGCGCCACTCGCGCCGCAGCTCATGGTTCAATTCTTCGGCCTGTTCGCCGCGATTTTGGTCTTCATCCTCGTCGTAGCACTTACAGCGCATTTCCGCCAGCAGCGCAACGAAGTCCTGGAGCGCTGGATCGCAATGGGAAAGTGCGGGCCTGTCAGTTCCTTCGAAGGCACGCTCGGGGTGGAACAGACCAGTCCGACGTTTCTTCGGCTCGCGAGCACGGAGGAAGCCCGCAGGCTGCAGTTCAAATATCGATGGCTCAGCGCCATACGCGAGCAGGCGTCCTATGACGAGGTTATTTTCGACGCCTCACGGCACCTGATCGAACTGAGGCACAAAGACAAACTAACCAGCGTGCCGTTCGGACGCTTTTCCGCGGTACGTATGCGAGAACTCTCACAACAGGAAGCGGGCTCGCTGTGGCATTTCGATCTGGTCGGGGCGGAAGGCAGGAATGTGCTGTTCGTGTCCTCGGCCCGTGGCGACCGGCGGACGATGTTCGAAAATTCAGCCGGTCTGGCCAGAGCTATTTCAGGGATTACCTCGCTTCCCGTCCAGGTCGTGGTTTCAGGCAATGTGTGGACACCCGGCTGGCCGCCAAAGAGCGTTGATGGATACTGATTTCGGCCGCCTCTGCTCTGATATCGTGAAGCCGCGGTCTTTCTCTTTCCCCGCGAATCTGTTTAAATCTAAAGTCAGCCTGAAAAGCGCCGAGCCCTGTTCCTCCGCGCAGCACTTCCAACGTCGTGGTCGATATTCACTCACACATTCTCCCCGATGTCGATGATGGCCCCAAGACATGGGACGTATGCATCGAGATCTGCAAGACCGCTGCCGCCGACGGCATCACCCACATGGTTGCGACTCCGCATGCCAACGATCGATACGCGTACGATCGTCAGCATTCGCAGGAACTGGTGAACGAACTGCAGAAAAGGGTTGGGGATGCACCGCAGCTTCTGCTGGGCTGCGACTTCCATCTTTCCTACGACAATCTGCAGGACGCACTGGCGCATCCCACGCGTTACGCGATCGGGAACACGCGCTATTTGCTGGTCGAGTTCAGCAACTACAGCGTTCCGCAGTCGACCACCGATTCGCTGCTCAAACTGGGCGATCGCGGCCTGACCCCGATCATCACGCATCCCGAGCGCAATCCCATTCTGCGCGAAAATCTCGAGCGCGTGATCGAGTTCGCCGAACAGGGCTGCGTAATTCAGATAACCGGTTCGGCCCTCACCGGATTCTGGGGCGAGCGCACGCGCCGCGCTGCGCAATGGCTGCTCGAGCGCCAGGCCGTGCACGTCCTCGCCACCGATGCGCACGACATGGAAAAACGTGTCCCGATTCTTTCCGGCGCACGCGATGCCGCGGCGGAGATCTGCGGCGAACAGATTGCCGACGCGCTCGTCGAGGGCAATCCGGGCGCCATCATTCACGATCAGTCCTTGCCTTATTTCCCCAGACCCGTAGGCGCGAGCTATCGCAAGGAAAACAGCTAACTCACTCCGGCAATTAGCAATTGGCATCTGGCAACCCGCACATCCTCAGCCCGCGCAGACGATTGCCAGGTGCTAATTGCTAACTGCTAGTTGCTCTACTGCGGACTTGCCGAACCGTCGGAATCCTTCGGTGGCGTGGCAGGAACGGCTGGGTTGGCAGGCGCGGTTTGCGGAGTTGCGGTCGGGACGGTTTGCGGAGTCGCGGCCGGATTTCCGGACGGCGGCGCGCTGCCAGCTTTGGATGCAGGTTGGGCTGAGGTTGGAGTGTGCGACGCGGCTGCTGGCGGATCCGGCTGCCTCGCAATCGGCGTGCTCGTCATCGCGCTCTCGGGATTGAGCAGGTGATCGTTATTCGGTCCGAGTCCCAACTTGATCAGCGCGCGTGAATCGGGAACTTCTTTCGTCTGCCAGCCGTGATCGCCCTGATAACGGCGCATGGCGGCTTCGCTCTCCGCATCCCAAACTCCGGAAGGTTCACCGCTCAGGTAATGTTCCCGGATCAGCGCTTCCTGAATGGAAGTCGCGCGCTCAGAATCGATCTTTTGCTGGCCGCGAGCTCGGGCTGATTTCGATTTACGCTTGGAGGAATGCCGCCGCGCAGCCGTGTGAGTGGTTTTCGCCGAATGCGAAGCCGCGCCCGGGCTGTGGGCTGCAGTTGCCGTGGCGTGATGGGTCGTGGAGGGAGTTTTTGCAGCCGAGTTGGTTGCCGTATGCGTGGTGGAGGGCGCAGTTTCCTGTTTCCCGCTTTCTGCTTGCGTGGTCGAGCTCTGCCGCCGCGCTAAGGCAGGAACCACACCCGCCCACAGCAGCAGACTCGCGCAGAGCGCGAGGCGTCCGATGCTCCACGCACGAAAGCAGCCGCAAACTTTTGCTAGCCCACCATTCATCTCTATCGAATCCGCTCCACTCCCAACCGGATCGATCGTTTCAGCAACAAAAAGCCCGGTGGAGTTCTGACCCTGTCCCATCATCTCGAATCCGCAAAGACAGAGCCAGACTCACCGGGCAGATTGCGGTTACGGAAGTGTGCCGGCCTTGAAGATCGTTCCACTGTCTTTCGCCGATCCTCGCTGCCAGACCAGCAGAACCACATCTTGTCCGCTCTTCAAGCTCGACTCGATGCGGGCGAAATCCTCCTCGCTGTTCACCGGTTGTTTGTTGACTTCAAGAATCACATCGCCGCGGTTCAAGGCGATGTCTTCCGCGAACGAACGCGGCTTCACATCCTCAACAATGACGCCCTTGGCCGGGATGTCGAGCCGGTCCGCCATCTCAGGAGAGAGTTTGCGAACCGTCACGCCCATCTTGCTCGGTTTGGTGATATTGGCCTCAGCATTTTCCTGATCCTCTCCCAGGCGCGACGCGAACAGTTTGGCACGGTCCGCAACGATGACCGTCGTGCTGTCCTGTTTCCCGTTGCGTATGAAGCCCAGGTCGACTTTCGATCCTGGTTTCCGCGAAGCGATGTCGTCCACGAGCTCGGTGCCGTTGGCCACCTTCTTGTGGTCCACGGTGGTGATCGTATCGCCGACTTTCAATCCCGCCTGATCTGCGGGACTACCCGGAACCACGCTGGAAATGGTCACGCCAGTGCCGTTTCCGTACATGCGAGTGATGGCCGGATTTTCAACCGCATCGAACATGATGCCGATCGAACCGCGCGCCACGCGGTGATCGGGGCCGGTCAGCTGGTTGTAAACCTCGACGACCGTTTTCGAAGGCAGAGCAAAACCCACGCCGGCGTAGGCATTGGTGTCGCTCAAAATCGCGGTGTTGATGCCGATCACTTCTCCGTTCATGTTGACCAGCGGCCCGCCGGAGTTGCCGGGATTGATGGCGGCATCGGTCTGAATGAAACTTTGGAACTGCCGGTTTTGGACAACATCGCGTCCCTTGGCCGAGACAATCCCGGCCGTGACCGTTTCCGATAGTCCGAACGGACTGCCAATGGCCAGAACCCAGTCCCCGACCTGCATCCCGTCGGAATTGCCCAGCTTGGCCGTGGGCAGTGCCCGATTCACGTCGACTTTAATTACAGCGAGATCAGTTTCTTCATCCGTGCCAATGACTTTGGCATCATGCTGCACTCCGGGTGGGTCATCCTGAAAACGCACCTGAATGCGATCCGCTTTCTCCACCACGTGCCGGTTGGTGACGATGTATCCCTTGGCATCGACGACCACGCCGGAACCGAGTGAGCGCTCGCGGATGGGGCCCGTGTCCTGGCCAAACTGGCCGCCGGGCCCGCCGAAGAAATGATTGAAGAAATCGTCCATGCCACCGCTGTCATCGTCATCGTCGCCTTGTCCACCACCCCCGCGGCGATGCGGATTGGGCTTGATCACGGACTCGGTGTTGATGTTGACCACCGTTGGTTCCAACTGTTTCGCGATCTGCGAAAACGTGGTCGACAACTGCTGTGGCGAAGGCAGCGTGAGCGGGGTGGCATCGCTGCTTTTTTGCCCTTCTTTGCCCTTCACTCCGTAAGAGATGACTGTGCCAATCAGAATGCCGACCGCCAGGGTCAGCAGGATGCTCAACGTGTAGGCCCAGCCATGTGCCTTCATGCGCATCCACACTGTGCGCGAATCCATATATCGAATTTCCTCCGAGAATCCCCCAAAACTTTCTTATTATACCGTCCCGCCGAACGTTGGATGTAAAGGCACGTAATCTTAGTAGTGGTGCAGCCTGAATTTGTAGGTCTGCGTCATCCCGAAGGCCCGCGCTTTTATCAGCGGGCCGAGGGATCTCGCGTGCAGTACCGCTGCAGTCCCGCCAGATCCCTCGCTCCGCCTGAAACGCGGCTACGCCCGGGATGACGCCAGCCCATCGGGACGAAGGAACGCCGGGGGCCGGACCGGGCCACTACCGTATTCTTCTCTAACGCCCGCGTCGCCGTCTTGAGATTAGACGCAGAAACCTGCGGGATTGTTTGATTGCGGTTGGCCCAGCGAACGCGATCTTCGTAGGGTGGGGGAAGGGTGGGATTCGTCCGCTCCGCTTCTATTTCGCCTCGTAGACCGTTTTTCCGCCCACCACGGTGCGCAGTACCTTCGTTTCCAGCAATTTCTCAGGGGAAACTGCCGTTACGTCGCGATCCAGCACCACAAAATCGGCGAGCATTCCCGGTACGATCTTGCCTTTTTCCTTCTCTTCGAACTGGGCATAAGCCGACCCGACCGTGTACGCGTGAATCGCCTGATCGATAGTGAGCCGCTGCCCAGGGAAATATTCCTGCTTGCCGTCTTCGCTCTTGCGCGTGATCGCCTCATACAGGCCGCGGAAGGGATTCACGGGCTCAACCGGATTATCCGTTCCAAATGCCAGCGGCACGTTTTTGTCGAGGAAGCTGAGCCACGCGTAGGAAGTCGCGGCGCGTTTCGGTCCGAGCCGGTCCTGGGCCCAGCGCATATCTGTCAACAGATGGCAAGGCTGCATGGAAGCGATGACTTTCAATTCCTTGAAACGCGCGATCTGCTGCGGCGTGGTGACCTGCGCATGCTCGATGCGCAGCCGAAACTCGTCGGTTCCGGTCGGGCCGTTCACGTGCGCATCATGCGCTGCTTTTTCAGCTCCGGCAAACGCATCCAGCGCCATCTGCACTCCCTTGTCGCCGATGGCATGAAAGCCGATCTGGTAGCCGGCCAGCACCCGCTCCTTCGTCATATCGTCCAATTTCGCCGCATCATATCGCGTGAGCCCGGAATTTTTCGGATCGTCGGCATAAGGCTCCAGCAGCGCAGCGGTGCGCGATCCGAGCGATCCGTCCATGAATCCCTTGAGCATGCCCGTGTGCAACATCAGGTCGGTTTGGGGATGCGAATTACGTTTTTGATTCAGCTCGTCGACCGATTCATCGAACGGCAGCCACTCGCTGATCCGCGCCGTCAGCTTGCCTTCCTTTTCCAGTTCCTCGTAGATTTCGAAGTTTTCCCAGTTCGGCGAATAATCCTGCGCGGAAGTCACGCCCTGCTCCGCCAGATCGGCGAGCGCAAGCTCAAGTCCCTGGCGCATCTGGTCATGGTTCGCCTTCGGAATGACGTCCAGCACCGCGTCTTGCGCCGTTTCCCGCAGGATACCGGTGGGTTCGCCGTTTTCGTTGCGGTCGATGTGCCCACCCATCGGATCCCGGCTGGCCAGCGTGATGCTTGCCAGCTGCAGCGCGCGTGTGTTCGCCACCGCGATATGCCCGTCAATCCGCGTCAGAAACACCGGATGATCCTGGGAAACTTCGTCCAGATCCCAGCGCGTCGGCGGCACTTTCACCGGCCACAGCGTCTCGTCCCACCCTCCGCCCTGAATCCACTCGCCCGCGCCTGATTGCTCCACTTTCCTGGCGAGCCGCTCGCGCAGTTCATCCAGAGACTTGACTCCGGTCAGATCGACGCTCAGCTTGGTCATGCCCGCATCGGCAAGGTGCAAGTGCGCATCGTCGAATCCCGGCATCACGAAATGCCCGCCCAGATCGACAATTTGTGTTTGCGGGCCTTTGTATTTCTGCAAATCAAATGTCTTGCCGACAGCTTCAATACGATCTGCTCGAACCGCGATCGCCTCTTCCCGCAGAATGGAACTGAATTCGCTGTTGGCGGGAACTCCGGTGTAGACATTGGCGTGAATGAAAATGATGTCGGCCTTGGGCACTGGTGGCTCGGTTGAATGCTCTTGGCCGGTCATAGGACTGACAGCCAGCAACAATACACCGAGTGCCGGCCCGACGCTTTGAAAGGGCGCGGCTTTGAGCCGCGCCGTAACTGACGCAAGATTAGTTGCCGCTTCAGCCGCTGAGGGACTGTTCGGCTGCCGAGGCAATGCCTGAAGGCGTGCGAAACCCTTTGTTGAAAAAATTCGTAATTTCATTCGCCCACCCCCGCCAGCGCCAGCATGCTCAACAGAATTCGCTTCAACCCCAGCTCGCGCCCGCTTGAATCGAACCACTCCTGCAACGTGTGCGCTCCGCCGCCGGCGCCGCCGCCGCCAATCGCCACCGCTTCCAATCCCAGCGAAAGCGGAATATTGGCGTCGGTCGAAGCCCGCTGCACCTGCGCTGCATTGCCCAGTTGCGCGTCGACCGCGCGAACCACCTGCAGAATTTTTGCCCCCGCCAGCAACTCACCCGCCGGACGGCTTCCAATCACTACCACCTCGCATCCCACTCCCGCCGGGCGTTTCTGCGCTGCCGATCGCATCTCGGCGGTCATCGTCTCGTCTTCCACTACGCGATTCAGCGCCAGGCGGAGCGATTGCTCCAGCCGCTCCATCTCGGCCATCGATGTCGAGCGGATATCCACCTTCATGCTGGCCGACTCCGGAATCGAATTCACCGAAGTTCCGCCTCGTATCACTCCGATGTTGAACGTCGTCTTGGGCGCGGAAGGAACCGGAGTCGCCGTAAATGTGTCGATGGCTTTCGCGAGAATCACAATCGGATTCGGCGCGCCGAAATCGCTCCAGGAATGTCCGCCCGGCCCGCGCACAATCACTTCAAAGCGGCGGCTGCCCAGGGCTTCGGCGACGATCGTGTCGGCGCCGGCCCCGTCGAGAACGAGAGTGTAGGCAATCGAATCTTTCCAGCGGGGCGTGGAAAAAATATGCCGCATGCCGCGCAAATCGCCTTCGCCCTCTTCGCCCACATTGCCGATAAAAACGAACGGTGCCGCATGCCGGATGCGCACGTTCCTCAGCAGCGCCGCAATGCCCAGCATGGCCACCACACCCGCTCCGTTGTCGGACACTCCCGGCCCGTAAATACGGCTACCCTGCTGGCGAATATTCAGCGGTGTGTTGGCAGGAAAAACGGTGTCGATGTGCGCGCTCAGCGCGACGTAGCGGCGTCCGAAGCCGGGATGCGTGCCGAAGACGTTGCCCACATCGTCGATGCGAACATCATCCAGACCGACTTCGCGAAAGCGCTCCGCCAGCCAGTTTGCCCGCGCCGATTCGCCAAACGGAGGCGCTGGAATCCGCGCCATCTCCATTTGCCAGTGCGTCAGCTGCGGCTCCTGCATGCGCAGCCAGTTGAAAGCCGACCGCACCTCCGGCGAAGCTGCCAGCCGCGCCACTTCCTGTTGCATCGCAGGCGCGAGCGCGGGCATCTCCGCACGTGGGGGTTGAGGGCTCATGAGCGTGTTGCGTAAGTTTACAACGCTTGGGAAGGGATTAGGACCGTCTAAGGTACGTCGAAGTTACTAAAGAGAGAGTACCAACGTGCATGGCGGAATGGGGCAGCCGGGGGCCGTCCATGCAGTCAAAGCATCTCTACATCGCGCCCGCAATCTCCCACGACAGCCGGTGCAGATCCTTTTCCATCTCTGAATGCCGCTGCCGCGTGTTTACCACCACAGCCCAAGCCAATCCATCGCGGCGGTGAACAAGGAAACTGGTGCTGCCGTCGAGCCCGCCGGAGTGCGTGCAGTGTCCCTCCGGGGAGACGAACCATCCACACGCATATTCGGGATTCGCAGCCGAGCCCTGGGTCATCTGGCGCAAGGTCTCCGCCTTGAGCAATGCCGCGGCACCGGCCTTATCTTCCGCAGAAAAGATTCCGAGCGCGAAGTCGACCAGATCGGTCGGCGTGGCGATCCATCCGCCATTGGCGTCATGCAGCTCGATCGGAAAGGTGTAAGGGTCGTCGCGCCCTTGCCCGTAATAATGGACCTCACCCTCAGTCGCTTTTTTCTTCGCCAGCTGCATGTCGCTGATTCCCAGAGGCCGCAGCACATGCTGTTGCACATATTCGCCGTAAGGCGTGCCGGAGGTCCGCTCGATCACACGCCCTAAAACAAAGTATCCGAAGTTCGAATACGCATAGCGCATGCCCGGCGACGATTCCAGGGGGAACGAATCCAGCACGTGTTGCAGAAAATCCGTAAAATCTCGACTTGATTCGGAAAACATTGGGTCGTGTTCTTTGTTCGACCATCCGCCCGCCGTGTGGGTGAGCAGGTGCTCCACCGTAATCGCCTGCAGCCAATCGGCGTGTTTTGGAAGAGAAAAACTGCTGAGAATGCCATTCGGGCCAAAGACATGATCGCTCGTGCGCAGTTTGCCGGATTCCACCAGTGTAAAAACAGCAGCCGAGGTAAAAGGCTTTGACAGGCTCGCAATGCGGAAGAGACTTTGCGGAGTGACCGGCGCGTGCTGGTGGCGATCCGCCATTCCATATCCCCGGGCCAGCAAAATCTGCGTGCCGCGTCCGTAGGCGAGCGAGAGGCCTGGCACATCGTAGGCTTTGAGATAACCTGCTACCGCCGCGTCGAGTTCGCTTCGATCCGGCGGTGCGGAAGCCCACGACCTCCGCCCTGAACCGAGCCACACACATGCCGCCAGCGACGATCGCACAAACGAACGGCGCGTGAGCATGGAAACCTCACTTGCTTCCCAGCAGCGAAGCAGAGATTCGGCCAACACAGCACAGATGTAAAGAGGCGTCCCCCACTACAGGCGTCGAGAGCAGATTCCCCAACGGCTGAGCCCATCAAGAATACACTGCAATTCTCGCGCATACCGGCACGTTTACGAACATTTAATGGATCCCTTATTCAGATTTTGTGAACCTTCACATCCAATGGAGTGTAAGCGAGACTGCAAGTTCGGTCCGCGACGGGAGAATCGACCATGTGGATTAAAGAAGCAGATCCAGCGTGCGTTGCAGAACTGTTCCACAACTATCAGTCTGCGCTGGGGGGATTTGGCCCCAAGGGAAGTGAGTGCGGCTCGTGGAACGACTCCGCAGAGAAAAATGAGACGACGGCGGCACAAGACGAAGAGTCCGAGTCGGTGGAAACCCGCGAGCATATTGCCAGCCGCTATCGGTTTCGACGGTAGGGAAGTGACGAAGACGCCGGGCGCCTCCCGTAGAGCCATTCCATGAGAAACGCGATGGCGACACCAATTAGAAGGACTGGCCAGACCCAAAGGATTTCTCGGCGTGGAATCCTACCCACGCCTGAGAGCAGGAACACGATGCCACCGATCATAAACAGTGGTCCGGTAATGGTGCAGTGAAGAGAGCGGTTCTTAAACCAGTTGGCAATGCAGCCGATGGCCATGGCAAAAAGGCACGCAGCCGGTGGGGAGGCATGGAGAGGACGCCAATAGATCCCGATAAGGCTTAGCACTCCCCACGCTATCAGCGAGACAATGAACCAGTAACAGATGGTTGCTGGCGAGCTACAACACGCACCCACTGGCTTCGTCATTGCGAAGAAGGTAACTCTGGGGGCCGATTCTACGCTTGCTTTTGTGCAACCGGAAGGATCTCGCAGGCCCGGTCGGGTCAGGAGTACTGCTTAAGTCCCGCGCGCTGCTCGACCATTTCCACCAGCTTTATCGTCGCCGGAACGTCAATGCCGTGCCGCTTCGCGCCGCGCAAGATCGGTCCGGCAATCGCATCCAGCTCCGGAGTCTTGCCCTGCTGAACATCCTTCTGCATCGAGCTGCGCATGTTGCCGGGCATTTTCACCGCCGCGGCAATCACCGCGTCCGCGTCGATGTGCGCGCCTTCGGCCACTGCGACCGCGGCCGTCTCGCGAATGCACCCGAGGCCCAATCGCGCCCACTCCGGATCGGCGAGGATTTCTCCCGTGGTCTTGCCCGATGCCGTTGTGCACAGAGCGAATGCTGCCAGAAACACCAGCTTGCTCCACATCAGCGTCGGTTCGTGATCGACGAATCGGCATTCAAAGCCCAGCGATTGCAGTTGCTGGATCGTGCCTTCGAGCAGCGAACGTCCCGCAGAAGAAACGTTCAGTCGAGCGAAGGGCGAGCGATGCATGATGTGTCCCGGCGCAACCCGTTCGGATTCGACCGCGATGGTGGCGGGAACGATCTTTTCCGTGCCGTAGCGAGACCGTAGCAGGGAAATGTGATCAATGCCGTTGAGCAACGGCACAATCGTCCGCACGCAAGTTGGATTCGTGAGCGCGCGCAGTGCTTCATCCAGTTGCGTGGCCTTCACCGTCAGCCAAAGTACGTCCACCGGAGGAACTTCCGCCATGACCGACACGGGAACGTCAAACTTGCCGAAAGGACTTTCCAGCTTCAGCCGCTGCGGATAGTCGGCCAGCGATTCGCGCCGGACCACGAGCGTAACCGGAGCTCCAAAGTGAGCGAGTGACGAGCCAATCAGCCCGCCAACGCCTCCCGCACCGAGAACGGCATGTCGCAATTTTTCAGGCATAAATCAGACGGTTTCAGACAGTCTTCGCGCTCACACATTCCAGAATCTCGGCATCGGTTAACGTGTGGTCGCTCTGCTTGGCGCGCTGATAGATACGATCGACACACCCTTCCGTCGCCGGAATCCCATGCCGCTCCAGCCAGAACAGTACGTTGGATTTTCCGCTCATCGGGCCGATATCGATGATCTGATCGAGACCGAACACGTGCGACGGCACACCAGAATACACAGTGTTCGCGAGCACGACATCGTTCTTGTGATACGCCTTGATGATCGCCGCCGCGTGCACGCCGGTCGCAGTACGAAATGCGTCATCGCCCACCACGGGATAATTCTTCGGAATCGCCACACCGGTCGCCCGCGAAACCGCCTGGCAATATTCCTTCAGCTTGGTCAGATCCTGCTGATCCCATGGTGAAATGCCCATCAGCTTTAAGTTGACCAGCATCTGATCGATCTGCGTATTTCCCACGCGTTCGCCCAAACCGATCGCGCATCCGTGCACTGAAGTTGCCCCCGCAATAATCGCAGCCATGGAATTCGCAATGGCCAGCCCGCGATCACTGTGGCCGTGCCAGTCGACGCGAATCTTCTCGCCCGAAGGCTTCACGACTTGTTCGATCACGAATCGCACCAATGACAACGCTCCCATGGGCGTGGCATGTCCGGCGGTATCGCAAATGCAGATCGCCCGCGCTCCGCATTCAATCGCCGCCGCGTAGAGCCGCTTCACCGTTTCCGGATCGCAACGGCTCGTGTCTTCGGTCACGTACATGACGTCGAGGCCGAGCGAAACCGCGTACTTGATGGCTTTTTCGGTCGTGTGGAGCAGGAAATCGTCGGTCCAGCCTTCGGTGAATCTGCGGATCGGACTCGAGCCGATGAAGGTTGCTGCTTCGATGGACAATCCTGTCTTCTGTACAATCTCGGCGATCGGACGAATGTCGTTTTCGTGCGTGCGCGCGGCGCAGTTGGCGCGAATCTTCATCTTGCAGGAAAGAACCTCGCGGGCCAGCGCAGTCACCGCCTCGACCGCCCGCGCACCCGCGCCGGGCAGGCCAAGATCAAGCGAGTCGATCCCCAGCGCTTCCATCAAATGGAGGATTTCGATTTTTTCGCCGACGGAAGGGTCGCGCACGGAAGGGGACTGCAGGCCGTCGCGCAAGCTCTCATCGTTGAGCAGAACCGGCCCGGGCGGCTTCAGTCCCGGCGGATAATTCTTGTTCCAATCGTAGATGAGCTCGGAGGAGTTCATGCGGTGAGTCCCGAGTCCCGAGTCCCGAGTTGCGAGCGGGACTCGGCGGTGTGCACGTGAATTTTCGTTCGACCCCGGAACATACGCGATAGCGGAGGCGTTTTTCCCCTCAGGATTCGCGACTCACAGCTCGGGACTCGCCTACTTTTCCTTCGGCGGCAGCGTCAGTCCGAAGACCGAAATCATGCCGTGCCCAGCGACGTTGACTTTGATGTCTTCCGGATGCGGCAGATACAGCGCCTTGCAGTTTTCGCAACGATACACTTCGGCGTTGGCTCCCCAGGCTTTTTCAATGTCGCCGCACTCCCGCTCCACGCAGTCTTTCGTGTAGAACCAGCGCTTCAAATGCCCACCACAAAATTTTCCCTTTGCGTCTTTTTCGTTACAGGCGCGCTGCCCGGCCTTCTTGACTTTCACTTTGTGATTGGGAAGCTGCGGAACGTTCTGTGTGCTGGACATGACGTCGCTGGTTGCCAAGCGCTCTATCCTCCGTGCAGACGCCAAACTCGCCGCGAGATTCGGCCCTACACGCCTATTGTAACCCGAGCGGTCAGCAAGGGGCCCTGGGCAGCAAGCACGGTGGTGTCCTAATTAACTACAAAGA
>JASHQK010000276.1 GCA_030039195.1 Candidatus Sulfotelmatobacter sp. | reverse complement strand
GAGACCTGTGGCCTGTAAACTGTGCGGTTCTTTCAATCAGGCGACATTCGCGACAGAAATGAATTTCCATCTGCCGGGCAGAGCAGGTCTGGACACGGGACCTATCCTCGCTTCATCAAAGATTCTGGTTTGCCTGAATTGTGGTCACGCCGAGTTTGTTCTCTCGGAAGGTGAACTGCAGAGCCTGAAAAGTGATGCTGCGTCTCACGACCGCACTTCCTCCTCGGGTGAGAAGTGAACCGGAAACCGATCACGGTGTCTCCCTAAGCAGTTGTGGTATCACTATCGAAAGCAGAGGGATTGCCACATGGGCGGAGAGTTTTCTGCCCGTAAGGAACTATGGCGCAACAATCGAGAGCTATTCTCAATACGTGTTGGAACGAACTGCCGGGCAGCGCACAGGCAGCTCGAAGAAGCCCTCGCGGGTTCGAGAGCCTGCTTCCAAACTGCCTTGCGCTGCGTCATTGTTCGAGCTTGGCCAGACTCTACACATACACTGATAGGCGGTCACCTGCTTTTAATGACAGCCCAGATAGAAAAAGCAGCGAGAGTGTACTTGCCCCATTCTGGAGCCCGCCACTTCGGCTTGTTGAGTGGTATTTCGCAATTAGCAAGCGGGATTGAACGTAGGGCACTGGGTTGAACAATCTCTGGCTCGAGTCAGGGGTGCGTAGTTAGCGCCAATCGAACTCAGTGGAGCTGAATACACCGCCGTCATCCCGAGGCATGAACGAGGAGGCACGCGCCTGCGCCTCTTGGAGCTGCTTTTGAGTCATGATTTGAGCAAGAGACCTCATGGCGTTGTTCGCAGGAGCGTAACCGTGCGCTGCGGCCAATTGATACCACTTGTAAGCCTCGGAGTAATCAAGGGATACGCCCATCCCGTGCTCGAATAAGCTTCCGAGATTCATTTCCGCAACCGAAAAGCCTTGTTCCGCTGCCTTACTGGACCACTCCGCAGCTTTGCGATAATCGCGATGAAGACCGCGTCCTTCAAAGTAGAGCAGACCAAGGCCGGACTCTCCGAGGAGCTCACCCTGTTGAGCCGCACGAGAAAACCACTTGGCTGCCTGAGCAAAATCCTGTGGCACCCCCTTTCCTCCAAGGTAAAGCATTGCCAAAAGCGATTGTGCACGGGGGACTCCATCCTCCGCGGCTATTCGATACATTTTCGCCGCTTCCTCATAGTTGCTAATGACCCCCTTCCCTTCCTGGTACATGTAGCCTATAGCGGCGTAGGAAGGGCTGAAACCCTGACTTGTGGACTTTTGGAACCAGAGCAACGCCTGGTTATAGTCGCGCTGCACTCCTTGGCCGATAAGATATGCCATCCCGAGATTGTACTGTGCTGATGCTTGTCCTTCCCCGGCAGCGTGGTACAGCATCCGAAAAGCCATCTCGGGGTCCTTCGGCACTCCCCACCCATGCAAATACAGCATCGCCAGATTATTCTCGGCAGGGGTTAAACCCTGATCAACAGCCTTTCGGTATAAATCCGCTGCCTGCGCATAATCACGCGGAAGGCCCCTGCCGTGTTCATACATGAACGCGAGATTGTATTCCGCTTCCGCTAACCCCTTGGCTGCCGCTTCTCGGTACCAGTGAATAGCTAGCGAGTAGTCTTGTTCGATTCCCAGTCCGTATGCGTAGCTGTAGGCCAGTTGGTTTTGCGCTCCCGCATCACCTTGCTCGGCAGCACGGTTCCATCTCTTCACGGCTGCGGCATAATCGGTCGCTACTCCGTGAGCGTTCGCGTACATGTCGCCCAGATCCCTTTGCGCCTGTGAGTCCCCTGTATTCGCCTTCGGCGATACCGGAAGCGCAGCAGCTTCATTGGTGCTGTCTTGATTGGTCTCCTGAGCAATCGCGCGAATCGCACTTCCCTCGGATAGGGCCCCGACAAATAGGAGCACCAACGCAGATATGAATTGGTACCTTCCCATATCCTCTCCTCGACAATCCCCGGTCCATCAGTGCAACTTGGCGTGATTGAGCGAGACTGCCTGTCAGAGAAAATACGAGGGCGGCACGACCTGCGATACTGCGAATTGTGCCAGTCGTTGAAAAGCCATCTGCGACAGACGGGGCGCGGCCCACATCTGCTGTACTGAATGGGGAATCATGGGGAAACAAGCGATGTGGGCCGGGAAGGAATTGCTTGCAATCTACTTGTGCGCGCAACTCTGTGCCACTGTCACTTGTGACAGACTGAGCCGAAGCTCAATGTTGCAATCGTGTGTTTACGCGAACACCCTAACGTTTTTGTTGGCAAGCACCCGGCAATGTGGGTCCTTTGTCCTCGGTTAAGCAGCTGCGGCACCGCTTTTCGTGGTTGCGGAAGCCTGTTTCGTTGCGATTGCTGACTCGAAGAATCCCGCGTACAAAGCACCTCCAGCCACGCCGCCGACGATCGGCGCTACCCAGAACAACCAAAGCTGCCTCATTGCCCATCCCCCAACGAAAATGGCTGGCGCGGTACTCCGCGCGGGGTTTACGGAGAGGTTGGTAATCGGGATTCCAATCAGATGAATTAGTGTCAAACCGAGTCCGATCGCGATGGGCGCAAAACCAGCTGGAGCGCGTTTGTCCGTCGCTCCCATAATGATCATCAAGAAAAAGAAAGTCAGCACCATTTCGGCAACGAAGCATGCAAGTAAGGAGTAGCCGCCGGGTGAATGCGCTGCGTAGCCGTTTGACGCGAAACCGCTGCTCACGTCGAAGCCCGCTTTTCCACTTGCGATTACGTATAGCACGCCGGCTCCGCCGATTCCTCCTACGACCTGCGCGACGATGTACAGTAACAAGTCCGAACCTGGAAACCTCTTACCCGCGAAGAGTCCAAACGACACTGCTGGATTCAAGTGGCAGCCAGAGATGTGCCCGATCGCGTAGGCCATGGTCAGCAGAGTCAGCCCAAATGCCAAGGCCACACCATAAAACCCAATACCTAACTGAGGAAAAGCTGCCGCAAGTACTGCACTACCGCATCCACCGAATACCAGCCAAAAAGTACCCAAACACTCTGCAATTACTCTCTTGGATAAATGCATACTCCTCCTTCTATAAGACGCTCTTGAGCATCGACTTCACTGAACCCGAGGGCTGACGGTCTACGACTTGTTGAGATCGTCGTCTTTGTAGTACTTCGTGCCCTGCAGCGTCAGCTGAAGAGCAAGTCCGTTCTTCGTGATTTGATAAACCCAAACTCCTGGTGAGACCTCGGCTGCCCCCGAAAACGCGGCACCCGATTTGCCTACCTTTGCCGCAGCATCCGTTTGTACAGAACCAGACCAGCCTGAATCGAGAAACCGGGCCAGAGCTTTGTCGTTCTCAAAGACAAAGATCACTCGATAGTCTTTGACGCCGAGCCCCAAGCCCGCTCCCGCCGAAATCATTTTCATGAATGTTTCGTTCTTCGTCTTGGAGGCAATGGCGATCCCCGCTCCGCGGGCGGTGCTCAGTAGGAAAAGGTTTGCACCCATGTTGTTGAAAACGGCGTATCCGGCAGACTGCTGAATGGCCGCTTTAGCAGCCGGCTCGAGCTTATACAGATCCTCTAGAGTCTGAGTTGCCATCTTGCGAGTCTTCTCGCGTTTTTGCTCCGGTGAATCGTTCGCAGTTACCAAACCACAAGCTAAGAACATGACAGCAAGAAAAGCAGCAACGGTTCTTACTCTCATTTGACCTCTCCTTATTTAAGGCACAGACTGTCGGCCGGAAGAGCGAGTCCGGAAACTCAGTTAACGATTTCAGGCTTAGACGCTGGTCGAAGTAGAGAAAACTGCCAATGGTGACAGGGGTCGTTCGGCAAAAGATTTAGAACTTTAGAACGCCGTTTGCGCAGCGATCTCCCTTTAAGGCAACCGACTCCCGAAGCAAGCCCCTTCGTCTACATTGCGCTGTCGTGCTTCGGAGACCGACGATTGTCTGTGCTTTTGGGAGTTGCGCCATGCTCGGGAGAAAACGTCGAAGATGGTGAACGCCTCTGCTGGAGCAGAGACTGACAGAAATGACAGGTACTGGATGACAATCGCACGGCGATAATGCTGGCTTAAACTCTGTTGCAGCAACGGCTTTGGGAGGACTTATGAGTATGCTCGTCGACACACGGAAGGACCCGCAAGCAGAAGTTGTTCCTCTTAAGACGGCCGTGTTCTGTCTGGATTGCGAGGTGATAAGTAACAGCCGAGGCGATGAATGCGCCGCTTGTCACGGTCATTCCCTTCTGAGCTTAGGTCGCATACTTGGTGGCAGTTTGAAGGATCACAAAATGCCGGGCGAGACAGAAAGCGGGCCCTTTGACGTCACGCTCACCGTCAGCATCCAGCAAATGCATGCTAGCGATGTGAACCCAATGCTGGAGGGACTGACTGGCGTGATTGGTCCCAGACTCGCAGAAGGCCGAGCGTCACTCCACATCGATGTACGACCACGAGCGGCTACCTCTCGCAAGGCAGCGTAAACGTTTCGCCTGAAAATGATCTCGTCATGAAGAGGTCTTTGCAAATCCTTCTCGCCGCCGTGCTGTACACGTCAGGATTTGCGCAAAGACTGCAAATCGCCGGAGAGGAGCACTCGCCCGTCTTTGATATCACATTCGAGAAATCGCCCGCTGCAAACTCCCGGAGCGCACAAAACAATGGTGCCGCAAATGGGTCGTTTAACGCCTCCAAAAATAGTTGCGTTAGTCTGCGCAAAACGTTGTTGAATTTTGTCGTCCGCAGCGCAGACGAACAGCCGCTGCGTGAAGTGCCGATTTGGCAATTGCCAGATAGTGATGCCTTCTTCTTCCTGTCAGGTATGACCGTCGATGCGGATGGCGCTCCCAACGCCTATCATCCCGCTGACACCGGTCTCGACGCGTTGTCGAATGCAGGAGTTCCAGGTCGGTGGAACGGAATCGTTACCGATGAAGATGGGAAGCCCCTCGTCCAGAGAAATGGAGATCCGTTCCCCGGTTATTACATCTCATGCACATCGCTGCGCGATGACACCAAGAGGTTAACCGATCCGACTCGATATGTGGACGCATCGAGGATTCCGTATGTGGCGCTACCTCGCGAGGTAGCGGATGCCGCAGGCACGCAATTGGGGGACTTCGCAGTTGTCATGAACCTGCGAAACCGCAAGTCATCCTTTGCGATCTACGCCGACATCGGGACTCTGGGTGAAGGTTCTGTCGCGTTGGCCGAGAATCTGGGAATTCGATCCGATGCACGCGAGGGCGGCCAGTCCGGCGGTATTCTCTACCTTATATTTCCAGGCTCGGGGAATCTGATCCCCCGCACAATCGATGAGATCCAGAACGGAGGCGAGAAGCTCCTCGACAAGTGGGGTGGAGTCAAGAGGCTGTCCTCTTGTGCAGAAAGGCAAACTTCCAACTTACGCGCGGTAGAATACTAGCGACCCTCTGTAGTGATGATGGACCCGCTCTCGCTTATGACATTTCACCGCGATACAACAGCTGAATGTTCCGAGCAGATCCTCCGGAACGTATCTCTGCCAGTGCTCTCCTGAAAGGACGCCAACGGATACCCGCAAAGAATACGTACTCCGTACACTCTGGCGACCTCGTCCCACAGCTGCTCCAGTCGAACTGCTCCGTCCGCATTTCCCCGCGCCCAAAGCAATGGAGCAGACTCGCCGCAAACCACAACACGGCTACAGTCTCCATTGGCAGCAATGCTCGCCCTTTTAACAAGGTTATCTGCCAAACGGAAAAATGCAGTCGGCTCGGTCGGGTCATGGGCCATGAATGCGGAAACTGCTTCGCCATTATCCAGGGACAGGTACAAGCCGCGCTCAATGACGCTCGGCATGTCGAGACCATCTGCTCGTAATTTGATCAGAAGTTGCGCTCGGTGCCACTCCGTTGCGATCGCGATGACGGCATTGCCCGTCTTGAGCGCCATTCCGGCGAATTGAGCAAAGTCATCCAGCAGAAACCGATCATCGGAATAAAATCCGACCTCGTGGTGGTGAGGAGTCGCCTTTTTTTCTTGCCACTCAGCAGGCCCGCAAGCGTCAGGCGGCGCGGTCTCAAAGGCTCTTGTCAGGTCGTATCCGAGGGTATTGCTGACATATTTCTCGCCTCGCAGCACCGCGTCTAGAGCCAACATTAGCTCACGTCCAGCATCTGCCTTAACCAGATACGCGGGCGCGCCTATTGCGAAGGCTTCCTCCACAACATCGACCGACGTTTCCTGGCTCACAAACAGAATCTTGGATGTCGGCGAGAATTTCCGAATTTGTCTCGCGACTTCGATTCCATTCATCACCGGCAGACCGATATCCAGCAAAATCAATTCTGGATTGACTTCCCGCGCTTTCTGAACGGCTTGCGCTCCGTCGGCCGCCTGAGAGATAACCAACTCGGGTCTGCCTTGCAGCATTGATACAAGGAATCGCCGAAACGGCTCGTAGTCGTCTGCCACGAGAACTCGGACTAGTCGTTCCGGTCTGGATTTCGCCATTTTGTCTGAATCGCGACAGCACTTCGGCAGGCTAAGTCAGTGCCCCAGTATCGCGTGAACTAATTGTTGAATCGTTGCTCACAAGCAAGTGTCTTTCACCAATGTGGTAAGCGTCCGTTACCCAGAATCGCAACCAATTGAGAGTTCTCGCGATTATTGGATATTCAGCCTGCTGCTGCTACTAGTAAATGGCCCGGGAGGGCCATTCGTGCTATGGAGGCAGGGTCTGTAATTCGCCGACGTCTAATCCGCCCTGCCTCCTTATCCGACCGGGGGATGGAATGCCCTTAAACGGGGGAGGGCACTTCTTCCATAAGTCAATTACCTTTGTACGCCTCCCTTTTCAGCGTGATGCAATCGCAGCAAAATTTTTCGAGGGACGATAGCGTTTCGCTATCGCTACGGTATCTTCCTGCGTTCTTTATTGCGTGCGGACAATGACCAGACTATCGCGGTACGAGATAATGGGCGCGATGAGCGACGAAAGGCTGAAGTCAACCACGGTCAGGTTCACAGACTCGGATCTTCGCCTGCTTGAGGGTCTTCAACAGAAGCTCGGGCTTGGCATGGTGCACGTGATCCGGCTTGCCATCAGACGCTTGGCTGAGAGTGAAAATCTCCCACCCGTCCCTCCTGGCACCAAAAAGCGTTAGAAAACGCTGGGGCTCCGCCAACCGGTACCTGATAATTCATTCCTCGGGAACCATGCTCCAGAAAGGGGCGAACTTCTGTCCAGAGTGTGTTTTCGCGGGTTGAGGGCGTGAACTAGCCAGCATTCTAGGAAACGGGATTCACCACTGGTGACCTTCTGATTCTGAGGTTTGTGACTGTGGCATGGGAGGTCGATCGCCGGTCGTTTGAGTCACCAGAACTCTACCCTGCGGGACCGGCAGAAAATCATCGCTGGAGCCCCGCTTCCCGATCGCTGCTTTCATGAAGTTGATCCACACTGGAAGCGCCGCGCGAGCGCCAGTTTCTTTTAGCCCTAGCGACTTCTTCTCATCGAACCCGATCCAAACGCCACATGTCATTGTTGGTGAAAAACCGATAAACCATGCGTCGGTAAAATCGTTCGTCGTCCCTGTTTTGCCGGCCACGGGCGCCTTCAGTTGGTTAGCAGCAACTGCGGTCCCGTGCAGTACCACTTCGCGGAGCATGGACGTCATGACGCGAGCTGTTCGCGAGTCGATAACGTCCTGCACATCCGCATAGCTCTGCTCCAACACGTTCCCGTCGTAATCCGTGACTTTGTTGATGTAGTGTGGAACCACCCGCACGCCGTCGTTCGGAAACACACTGAACGCGGATGTGTGCTCCGCCAGCGTGATTTCCACGGCGCCCAAGGCAACGGGCAGGTAAGCGGGTATTTGCCCAGTGATTCCGAAGCGATGGGCGTAATTGATTACATTCTTTATGCCTATGCTTTCTGCCAATTTCAGAGCGGGAATGTTCCTCGATTCGGCCAGTGCATGCCGCAGAGTGATAGTGCCCTCGAATTTCTCGTCATAATTGTGCGGGGAGTAGGGACCAGACGCAGTCTTGAACGTAATCGGAGCATCGACGATGGTGTCGTCAGGCATCGCCCCCTGTGCAATTGCCGCGGTGTAGACATAAGGCTTGAATGAAGATCCCACTTGCCGGAGCGCTTGAGTTGCCCGGTTAAATTTGGAGTCGCTGAAGTCTCGGCCACCCACCATTGCCTTGACACCACCGGTTGCGTTGTCGATTGCTAACAACGCACCTTGTACTTCAGATCCCTCCTCGATGTGGGCGCGTGAACTGTATCCCGGTCCAATGGACAGCACCTTAACGTTGACGATATCTCCCACTCTTAAGCGACAGGTGGAGTCGTTTGCCCAGGCAACATCGCTCTCCGGAGCCGTCGCGCTGTACGATCCGAATCTGAGCAAGACTTGTGAGGGGCTAACCGACATCACTACGGCATGGACGTAACTTCCAACCTCAATTGGACGCTTCCATTCAAGCGCGCTGTATGTCTCGGGATCCGCGCCGAAATCACTTACGTTAGGCACCGGGGTGGAACGTCCATGACGCTGATCATAAGCGCAAAGCCCATCTAAAACCGCTCGGTTAGCGGCTCTTTGCAACTCCGCATTGAGAGTCGTGTAGACTCTCAGGCCACCTCCGTGGGATTGCTCCACACCGTATTTGCGCTCGAGATATTGCCGAACTTCCTCCACAAAATACGGGGCCAACGAGTTTGGATCGTCCTGGATATGAAGTTCTATGGGCTTTCGCTTCGCTGCGGCGGCATCCGCGGCGGTGATCCTTCCCGTCGTGAGCATGGCATTGATGACAAGATTGCGCCTTGACAAAGCTAGCTGTGGATTCTGGATCGGAGAGTATATGTTCGGAGCCTTGGGTAGCGCGGCCAACAAAGCAGCTTCTTCTATCGTCAGGTCCTTGACGTTCTTTCCGAAATAGAACTCAGCACCCGTCGCTAACCCGTAAATACTATGGCCCAGATAGATTTGGTTGGCATAGAGAGTGAAGATCTGGGATTTTGTTAACCGGCGCTCGATCTGGACGGCTAGCAGTAATTCTTCGATCTTGCGGCTAAAGGTACGCTTTGGCGAGAGAAAAAGATTCCGTGCCAACTGCATGGTCAGGGTGGATGCCCCCTGGACCTTTTCTCCAGTCACCAGATCTCGATAGGCTGCGCTCACCACCCGAGAAAGCTTGAATCCAGGGTGGTTTTCAAAATCATTATCTTCAATGGCGAGAACTGCATCGTACAACACCTTCGGATAGTCTTCGTAGCGAGCGATCACACGACGTTCGAGCGCTAGGGACCCAAAGATATGACCGCCATCGTCATAGAGTAACGTATTGGAGATTGGTCGATAGCTCTCGAGATTATTGATTTCGGGAAATTTGAAACAATACACAACTGCCAGCCCGATGGATGCCCCGACAGCCACCGAAGCCAGCACTGCCAACGCGTACGTGCGCCATCGTCCCAATTTCACGTTTGCTCGTTTCTCAACATTTTGGATTTCGAGGATTACCTCACCAAGGGGATTTCCGAAGCAAGTTGGAGGTTGAAGATAAGGCTCAGTCGGCTATCAACCTGGAAGAATTTTGCTGCTCGTTTCGCTCCCAGGGCCTTCTCAAATTTGGGCCAGTATTGTTGGCGCAGATCTATAAGCTTCGCATCGATATTCAGTAGTCTCTGCACCATGCTCTCTGCCTTTGCATCGTCCATCACGTCATAGTTCTGCGCATAGTCCTTGATCAATTGCACGCGCTCATCTCCCACCAACTGCTGGTCGCGCGAATAGTCTCGATAGATCGGCCAAAAGGCAGCCGATTCTGGGTCGGTAAACTGCATGTTGTGAGCAATGATTTCGTTTTTCTGTGCCTGGAGGTCCGACCGCAGCAATTGAATATCGGAGTCGGTGAGCGGTTTTGCCTTGACCTCAGCCGTTTGAGAGAAGGCAAACTGGAGCAAGAAAACACAAGTGACACAAACGATCTTCGCCATGCGCATGAAACACCTTCTTTCCCAACTCGAATGACACAAGAACACTCACGTATCAGTCTCTGAAGACATCGTCTTGTCTCACCTGCCGAACGAACTACTGGTAAAACTGTCAGATTTAAAGCAAAAAAGGTACTTTGGGCGAGGAATTCACTTAGCCGTTAGCCTCATCCACCGAGTGAGTGCACAGAAGCATGTCGTGTGATCGAAGCTGGCCGTTTGCGCATTCCTACCACTGTTACGAATGACAGTTGCGAAGATGTGCGCGGGGCGTAACAGATGGAAGGTGCTCCAGGACGACTGGAGTACGGGCAGTTCGAATAGAACCCGAAATGCGCCAAGACTCCTTCGAACTGCCCTCTTCTGTAAGCAGTTGTGAGGTAAGCGCGTATCGGAGCCAATTCTGGAGGTACAGCTTTTCTCAGGCCAGGTCCACGAGAATCGAAAATTCGGAGCAGGCGGTCCCGCGTCCCATTCGCAGATACGACTCATGAACAGCCTTGAGATCAGAGAAGTATCATGAACTCCCGACTGCTTCTTCTAGTCTCCACTCTCTTCTTTGCGGTACTCCTTCATGCACGTGAGAAGACTGATGTTCTGGTAATGACGAACGGGGACCGATTGACCTGCGAAGTCAAGGGCTTGGAAGCTGGCGTTCTTTATGTGTCTTTCGATTATATCGATGGCACTACCTCTGTGAACTGGTCGAAGGTTGCTCGCCTGGAGAGCGCCCAGTTGTTCGTTGTGAAGACTGAGAGCGGGGCTGTCTATACAGGAAAACTGAAGACCGTCGAAACAGCAGCCGACAGGCCAGTGAGAATTCAGGTCTTGGCCGAAGCAAAAGAAGACGTGCTCGACAGCTCGCAAATCGTCCAAATGGTGGCGACATCCGATAGGTTCTGGCAGCGATTCAATGGTGAGGTAAGTTTCGGCGCGATTTACTCCAAGGGTAATCAATCGACGCAGTATACGCTGGGCTCGCAGACCGCCTATGTTCGCGAACGGTGGACGGGGTTGGCGAGTTTCAACTCCAACCTTTCCTCCAGCTCCGGGGCCAATGTATCCACTCGAAATTCTATCGAACTCGGCGGCCGTCATCTGCTGCCTCGGAATAATTGGTTCTATGGAGGCGTCGGATCCTTTTTGCAAAGCTCAGATCTGGGAATTAGATTACAGAGCACGGTAGGTGCGGGCATAGGACGTTATATTAAACACACAAATCGCGCCAGCATCTTATTCATGATGGGCCCTGCGTTGCAAAATACGGAATATAGACATTCCTCTTCCTCCAGCAACGGTCAGAACGTTGCCGCAGCCATCTTCTATGGCGAGGCTCAATTCTTCAAGTTCAGCAAAACCAACCTCGACCTGAGTGCCACTATGCTGCCCGCCATTTCGGATCCAGGTCGTGTCCGCTTCAACGCGGATGCGTCCTACTACATAAAGATCATCAGCGATCTAAAATGGAATGTGTCTTTTTACGGAAACTGGGACAACCGGCCGCCGCCGGGTTTTTCTGGAAGCGACTACGGCACCAGCGTTGGGCTAAGTTGGACGTTCGGGCTAAAATAACGGTGCTATGTCCATCTGGAAACGCGAACTACCCGTCATGCGCTGGGCAAAGAACGGCAAGGTCGTTGAAATGTTCTGATCACTGTGGGACACTTCACAACAATTCGCAGATCAGTCCGTACTCCACCGTTGATTGTCTGCATTTTTGCATTATTGCTTTCCAGCGCGTAGAACTTCCCCGCTCGGCGAGCAACCTCAGGCGGCGGTTACTGCTCCTCAGTTTTGATCGCCCATGACTACAATGACGCTTGAAACCAAGGTGCTCGACTGCGTATTCGAGACTGCCGATCGATAGAGGATCATCATCCTCGCCTGCGGAACGCACCACCAACGACTCGCCCAGTCCCACATCACAGACCATCTCTGGAGGGAGAAGGCTGTCGGAGCAACTCTGTCCGCAACGTGCGGATGCTGAGCCCGTCAGTGCTTTCCGCTGATCCACAAAATTGTGTGGCGCAGTCCTGCCAAGAACAAATCGTTGGTCGCCGGCTACCAGGTCACTCCAGACTTGATCTGCTGAAGCTGTCGTTGATCGCTGCGCCACAGCGGAAATGGCGCAAATGATGGCGACCACAAGTGGGACCAGGGTGCGGGCGACATTGATCCTTCTTATCAATCTCGACCGTTTGGAAAGTTTATCTGAGCAAATTCAATCAAGAGAACGGGACAGACAACACTGGCAGGAATGACAGCGCTCATGGGACTCCCATCGCAAAAAACCAGTTGTCGTTGCTGAAATGTAGATGGAGATTGCAATTAGGACGCTTCCGTATTGTTAGAGACGTTTGTTTTCGATAGGTGTCCCTAGTGTGGAGCCGGCGAAAGACCCCAAAAAGCGCACGCACCCAAATATTTCTTTTTGAAGGTGGACCGCTCCCATTTTCTGTCACAAACGAAACTAGAGGTTTGGGGAGGCTATCTTCATTTGGATTGCGGGCAACCGTTGCGCACCGGTTGCTCACTACTTCGAAATGATAAAGTTTGTCAAATCCCAGGGGTTCTGATAGGTTTCAATCTCAACCTGTTTTTTCTTCTTGTTCATTGTCAACCTGCAGGCCGGAAGCACTGTGCCGGAGCCTTTGCCGTCGGGGGTAAGGTTCAACTCGATGGCGCCGACGTTGTAGTCGGCGATACGATTCGAGTTATAGAGTTCTCTGAAAGAAAGCCAGCGGTCAGTGATGAGACGCAATCTACGCCCATGCTTGGATGGCAATTCGATGATGTACTTGACGTCGTTACCCACGCCGCCACTGGAGAACCGGACGCGCCCTTTGCTCGTCATGTCCTGCAAGGCGTCCACAAGGCCATCTTGTCCTCGACTCTTGAATGCCTCAATCAGCACCTTTCGATCGTTAGGCGTGGAGTAGGACTCGATGTAAATGTTGACATCGATAATCCTACCGAGTTGGGTACTGGTTCCCTTCGCGGTCGCCTGGATCGTCATGCGTCCTTGGCTTTGAGCGGTTGTGGCTCTGCCGGTGAAGAAAAAGACTAGACAAGCTATGACGACATTGCTCACAAGTTTATTAACGTCTCGCATATTCCTCCTTTTTGGCCTCGCCTAGACCTGAAGCCGCGCCTGCCCAATTCATTTCTTAGAGACCTTGCTTTTGAGTCTAAGAGTCGTTCAGACCATCGGGAACTAGCACTTGAAACAGGGCTAGGAGCATTGTGGTCATCGGAGCCAACACTGCAGCGCCGGACCTGTGTTCCGTCAGACGCGTGGTCCGATGGAACCTGTCGCAATTAACAGTCGACTCGGTTCCTGGTGCCAATGAAACTGCAGCTGAAGCAATATCTCTGAAGGTTAATCGTGCATGTCAAGCCTCAGAATTCTCTTCGCAGCAATATCAGCGATCGTTTTGTTTCTGTATGGCTTAGAAGGGTTCAGCCGTGAGGTCCAGACCGTCGGAGGCGAGACGCTGCGCGGATGGCTAAGCCGCCTCACTGAGAGTCGCTGGAGGGGTGTGCTGCTGGGTGTTGTCGCAACCGCGATCATTCAGTCCAGCAGCGCGATTACCTCCCTGACCGTGGCCTTAGTGGATGGTGGCGTTATGACCCTGCGCTCCAGCTTGGGCGTCTTGCTCGGGGCAAACATTGGCACGACATC
>JASHQK010000275.1 GCA_030039195.1 Candidatus Sulfotelmatobacter sp. | reverse complement strand
GGATTGGCACGCTCTGGGCCAACGCTGGCCGAGCATCTGAAGGTGCATGCGCTGGCGCGAATTTTGCTTGCCGGATCCATCAACAACATTCAGGTCTCGTGGGTCAAGCTGAACCGGCAGCTTTCGCAACTCTGCCTGCACGCGGGCGCGAACGATTACGGTGGGACACTGATGGAGGAGAACATTTCACGCGAAGCCGGCGCGACCGCGGGCCAATACACCAGCCCGGACGATTTTCAAGCGATGATTTTGGAAATCTGCCGCATTCCGGCGGAACGGAACACGACGTACTCGCACATGCACATCAAAGTTCCGACGCGTCCGGAGGAATTTTCGATCGAACACTCGTTCGAGGCGGAATTCGCGTGAGCACCGCGGCTGGTCCTCCGATTCGTCCCATTGCGATCATCGGCGGGACGGGACCCGCCGGCATGGGACTCGCGTTGCGCTGGGCGCGCGCGGGAGAGACGATCATCATCGGCTCGCGCGAAGTGGCGCGGGCACGGAAGGCCGCTGCGGCGGTTCAAGAGCGAATCGGCCCGGAAGCAAGAGTTTCGGGTATGGAAAACAGCGCAGCCTGCGCGGCGGCCGACATTCTCGTGCTCACGGTTCCGTTTGAGGGCCAGGCTTCGCTCCTGAAAAAGCTGAAACCGGCGATGACGGACGGCAGCATCCTGATCGACGCGACGGTGCCGCTAGCCGCTTCCGTCGGCGGGCGCGCGTCGCGGACCCTCGGTGTCTGGCAAGGCTCCGCGGCGCAACAGGCCGCAGAGCTTGTGCCCGAAGAAGTCAGCGTGGTGGCCGCCTTTCACAATCTTTCCGCCGATTTGATGGCGGGTGATGAGCCGCTCGACTGCGATGTGATCGTGTGCAGCGATGACCCTGATGCCGCGCAACTGACACGCGAGCTGGCGGCAAAAATTCCGGGAGTGCGTCCGATTGACGGTGGCAAGCTGGAAAATGCGCGCATCGTCGAACAGATCACCGCGCTGCTCATTGGCCTCAATTTCCGCCATAAAGGCCGAGCCGGAATCCGCATCACCGGGCTGCCGCCTTCGGCCTATCGTTAAAATTCCGCTGCGCGATTACTCATCGCAGGAATCTTCACACCCGAACGGGCTATTGCGCGATTCATGCCTATCAGATAGTTTCTCGCGCCAAGGCTGGCAAGAGTTGTCAGTCCAACCCTCCTCAGGAGAAAAAAATGGATATTCGGAAGTTCGTTCTCTCTCTGGCAATACTGGGCCTCGGACTCGCGCCACTCAGTCTCGGACAGCTTGCGAGCCCGCACCCAACGCCCCATCGTGTTCTCGGTTACCTCGATCCCACAACCGGCATCTTCCAAGCGGTGCATCCCGCGGGCGAAGTCGATCCCGCGACGGCGGTCACTGATACTGGCGAATTTGTGGTGAAGTTCGCGATCACTGTCAAAGCGACAATACCGAAAAACGGAGTGGTCGGCTGTACGGCACACGCTAGCATCGACAGCGATACCGCGGGGCAGTACGAAGAAGACGCTACCGGCGTCGCGACGGGCAGTGGAACGTCATACACCTGCACCGCGACCATCAATTACTCGTGGCTGTTGAACACACCGACAACGGACACCGTGTATATCACGGGAGCCGCAACCATCGATTATGGGTATCAAGTCACGGCTTCGAATGGAACTGCGGTCGCCGTGGAACCAATCGAGGCGCGCGGACACACCGTCGACCTTCCTCCATTGAAGAGCGTGCCTGCCAACGGTGCGATCACGCCGGTCGACATCAGTGCAACTCTGTAATGCTGCAATCTGCGGGGCAGCCGAATCGGCTGCCCGGCGCCTGCTCAGTCCAGAGATTCCTGGCCTAAGGGCGAAGTCATTTCTTCCGCCGGATCTCCGCCGGCCATAGCCTGCGCCACAATCAATTGCCGGGCTTCGATGCGGATCTTCGGCAACTGCATGGCAAACCAGAACGCTCCGGCGACCGCGACGACGCCTCCAATCGCGACCGTGATCGGGGCGCCAAGCCGATCGGAAAGCGCGCCCCCGAGCAATGCGCCGATGGGAGCCATGCCCATGAACATCATGGAATAGACGGCCATGGTGCGGCCCCGCAGTTCATCAGGAACCATCACCTGAATCAGTGTGTTCGAAGAGGCCATTTGCAGCATGACGAAATATCCAACAGGAAGAAGCAGCAGGACGGAAATCCAGAAGGAAGTAGAAAATGCGAATAAAACGAGGCTGACGCCGAATCCGCCACAGCACACCGCCACCCAACGGCCCAGGCCTTTGATGCCGGAACGCGCGGCGAGGGTCAGCGCTCCGAGCAGCGCACCGACGCCGGTGGCGCCCATGAGAATTCCTAAGCGCACTGCGCCGAGATCATGGGACCCAATGAGAGAGGCAAACTGCTGGCCGCCGCCATGGAGAACTTTCGCGGCAAAGATCGGCATGAGCACGACGTAGGGCATGCCGGTTACACTCACCACCCCGAGCAGCATAAGCAGAGCGCGGATGGGCGCGGTGTGGCGGACGAATTGGAATCCCTCTTTCAGGTGCTCGAGCGGAGGCAACTTGGCCGAGGCTTTCACCGCCGCAGTGATTTTCATCAATATCAATCCGGCAATGACCGCAAGATAGCTGACTCCATTGGCAAAAAAGCACCAGCCTTCTCCGAACCGGGCGACGAGAATCCCCGCAACCGCGGGCCCGATCACGCGGGCACCGTTGAACATCGAGGAATTCAGAGCGATGGCGTTCATCAGATCGTCTTTGCCCACCATGTCGACGAGGAACGCCTGGCGTCCGGGGATGTCGAATGCGTTGACCACGCCCAACAATGCTGCGAGAACAAAAATGTGCCAGACCTGCACTTTATGCGTGAGAGTGAGCGCGGCCAGCACGAAGGCCAGCAGCATGGAAAGAGTTTGGGTCGCGATGACGATGCGCTGGCGGTTCAGGCGATCGGCGGCGATCCCGCCGGCCGGCGCGACCAGAAACACGGGAATCTGGCTGGCGAATCCCACCGATCCCAGCAATAGACCCGAGCCGGTCAACCGGTAGACCAGCCAGGATTGAGCGACGGTCTGCATCCAGGTGCCGATCAAGGAAATGAGCTGACCGCCGAAGAAAAGCTGAAAGTTGCGATGGCGCAGGGCGCGCCCGGCAGCCATCCAGCGCGATTCGCTGCGGCCATTCGCCGATGAGGGAGCGTCGTCTGGAGTGGAAGTGTTCGAATCCGCCACGGTCACTTCACTTTGGATGAGGCTGCAGCGCCAGGAGCGGCAATATTATCGCGCGCCCCGGTTCCGGCCGCTTCGATAAAGGCACGGAAGATCGCGCGGGATGCGGGATCGTCATCGACCGAGCGTTCGGGATGCCACTGCACCGCGAGCACAAAATGATCAGGCGCGGTGCCTTCGAGCGCCTCAATAATTCCATCGTCGGGACAGCGGGCGATCAGGCGAAGTCCGGTGCCGATGGCGTCGGCCGACTGATGATGCGAAGAATTGACCGGCAGAGTGATCGTGGAAACTCTGCCGCCAAGCTGCGCTTGGCCTAACAGCAGAGAGCGCCCGTCGTTGCATAGAATTTTCCCAAGCAACGACTCGGAATCAATTTCAACGGAATGCGCGACGGGAACTTTGCTTCCCGCTTCATGATTTACCTTCGTGCGGGTTGCTTCTGGCAGAAAGTCGGGAATGTGCTGAATCAGCGATCCCGAACGGTAGACGTTCAGGCTCTGCAGGCCATAGCAAATGCCGAGCACAGGCTTGTGCAGACGATAAGCATCATCGAGCAGCAGATTGTCGACCTCATCGCGGCGGGGATCGGCCATTGCCGTTCGGGGAGACCGCGGAGCGTGGAAGCGGGCAGGGTCAATATCGGCTTTGCTGCCCGGCAGCAGAACGCCGTCACAGTTTTCGATCACATTCTTGATTTCCGACACGCTACGATCGAGAGCGATGCGGATGGATTTGCCTCCGGCCAGGGCGACGGCGCGCTCGTATTGAGGGATCGCGCGCTCCGCATACTTGGAATCGGAACCGTGTGGCATGGGGATGGCAATGCGCGGTCGAGTCGACTGGCGTGGGAGCATGATTAGCTGGCTCGCTCGATGGCCGATAGGGTTCGGGCGCGGCGGTAATGCCGGATCTCTATCACGCTGGCGCTGACGAGAATCACAGTCCCTTCGACTACCGCGAGAGGCACGGCGAAATGACGGTAGGCGGCGCGCATATCCGGATGCACGCTGCGGATTGCGGCCACGGCAGCAGTCCCGATGATGGACAGCAGCAGCGTGACGGCGAAGCAGAGCAGGGTTCCGAGGAAAGTTAGCAGCACGATGCGCACGACTACGCCGTACCAACGGGGTGAATGGGATGAAGGCGCCATAAGCTGTTGGTCAATTCTACTTGCTTCCGGCTTGCGAGGCGCGCACTGCGCGCTGGCCGCCAAACGCCTCGATAACCCGCGTCCCAGCCACCGCTTCGCCGCTATGAACGACACCGCGGCGAATCACAAACTCCTCGCCCGCCAAGACTGGAATTCTCTCATCGCCGATGATCACCGTATAACAGCCTTCAATCACGACCATGTATTCGTCGAAATCATGGACGTGATGAGCAGCCGCCGCCGCTGTTTCGTGACAGATCCAGAACGCCATCTGGCTACCCTCAGCACCATCGTACAAGTAGCCTTCAACCCCGGGTGTCGCCTGACTGGCCGTAGCGATCCGGTTGGCGGGCCGTTTCATGAACTCGGGAAAATCCATCACAGCCTCTCGTGGAGATACATGATTTTATCGAATTCCGCCCGGCAGAAGTCCGACGGGGTCATAGCTGACAATGCGGGCTACTTGGGCGAAATGTGTAGAATAAAGGAACATGTCACAGGCAGCCCCAGCAATAACGCGGAGCCCCGCGGAAGTTGTCCGGTTGACGCCCGTTTCGCAAGCGCCCAACGGTTTGTGTTACGCCACGGCCGGCGAAATTGCGGTGAACTCGTTCGATCTGGAGCGCATGATTGCTGCGGTTCCGACGCGCATTGCGGCAGCGCTCGATCGCAAAGCCTATTACTTCGTTCCGCTGGCGGTGAATCAGGGAGAAGAAACCGTCATCGCCGACCGATACGACGTTGCGCTGAGCGATAACGCCGTGTGCCATCGCAACCTGAATCTGGGCGATTCGCAGTGCGTGTTCATCTCCACCCGGCTGATGGACGACAAGTTTTCCGTGGCATTTGAGTTTTACATCAACGTCGGGCACGCGCTGGTGGAACGCGCGGGCGTGTCGCGCGAATTCAGCGAACTGGCGTGGGGACAGGTCGAAGCCGGCGTTCGCGGCGAAACTTCCATGGATGCTTGGGAAGCGCGTAAGCTGGCGACGGCCAACGGACCGGATGCGGAGCGCTACAAGAACGAATACCTGGAAGCGACGTTTTCGGATTCCATCTCAATTTATCTGCTGTCGCTGTATTTGGATGTCGATTACTACGACTTGCGGGAGCGCGATTATCCGCTGCTGGCGCCGTCGGCGCTCGCCGAGCGGCTCAGGAAGATCGCCGAGCTGTTTCCGCCGAACGCGGGATTTGAGTTCTCGATTCTTTATAAGCGGCGATAACTTCTTCGCCACCGATTTACACGGATTCTTACCAGCCTTGAATTGCTGCGCGCGAGATCCCTCGTCCCGCTGGTAAAAACGCGGGACTTCGGGATGACGCTGGGCGTGCGCTCCAGAGATACTCGGTTGGCCTACTTATTCGAAATCACGAAGTCCACGGTGCTGGATCCGTTCGGGCTCACCGTGACGGATTTATCCCACGTTTTCGGATCCGAAAACATGGGCCGCTCGACGCTGCGTTCGGTGAGGACGTCAAAGGCGTGTTCCTTGCCCACCAAGGTCCAGCCTTCGTGCCAGGCTACGATCTGATACGTTCCCGGCGGAACATCCGTCAGTTCGAATCGTCCGCTTTCGTCGGTGACGGCGTAGTAGGGATGCGTAACCACCATCATTTCTGCGTTCATCCAGACGTGGCCGCCGTTGCAGCGCAGATTCACCAGGCCGGGCGTGGACATGGTTCTCGAAGTGTCGCGATTAGGAAAGGGAAAAGGCAAGTTGTAGCTGGCCGCGCCATCCATGTGAATGGTGTGCAGGGTGGCGTCGGAGCTGATCATGTCGAGCGCACCGTTCTGCGGAACCAGCAAGATGTGCGGGATGTAATGGCAGTGTTTCTGATCGAGATGCTGGCGCTGCTCGGGCAATTCCAGCGCCTTGCCACTGGTGATGTCCTTCAGATAAACGACCGTGTTGGCCACGCCGCCATCGGGTCCTATGATCAGCCGCTCGAGACTTGTGGTTCGCTTGCCTTCGGGATCGCAGATTTGCGGATCTTTTGTGATAGGAAAGTCCAGCTCATGCGGGACCGGTCCGGACCATTTGACGGTACCGGAAATAGTTCCGCCATCAACGACGTTGATGACTTTGTAATCGGATTGCGCTAAGAGTGCTCCGCTTGCGAACAATATCAAGGCAAAACAGGGCAAAACCGATCGCTGCATACTTGTCCCCTTACCGCCCCCCGGGTTCGGCGACAGGGCCGGCCCGCATCCCGGGAACCATGAGATTTGCCGCACCACAGTTACCGCGCCGCCCCACTGATTTCGGCGGGACATGCTGCACAAGGGGTCGCAGCAACGTGACTGCAGGCCTATTCAGGCGCTTTCTACAGGACTCAGGGCGGTCCTGTGATTGAAATCACATTAAGGTTGAGCGTCGGAAGTACCGAAGTCGAGATTACTTTGGTGATGGAACAGGCGGGGGCAGCGGCCTCAAAAGCGGATTCGGCAACGCAGGGCTTACAATCATTCCTCCATGAGCGTGAAAGTGAGATCGTTCGCGAAGATTAACCTTGGGCTGCGCATTGGCGCGCAGCGGGCGGATGGATTTCACGAGTTGCTGACCGTCTATCAGACGATTGGGCTGTACGATGTTATTCGCGTGCGCGTGGTGCGCGGAAGCGGGGTCGAGATTCGCTGCGCGGATCCGCGCGTCCCCAAGGATGATTCGAATACCTGCTTTCGCATCATAGAGAGCGCGATGCACGCGCTCGGGGCGAAGGGACGAGTCGTCGTCGAGATTGAGAAGCGGCTGCCGGTGCAAGGCGGACTGGGCGGAGCATCGTCGAATGCCGTGGCCACCCTGCTTGGGTTGGAGAAAGCATTGAGGAAGCCCCTGCCTGCGGCGGAGAGATTCCGGATCGCGGCGGAAGTGGGATCCGATCTGCCGCTGTTTCTTGTCGGAGGAACGGTGCTGGGAGTAGGACGCGGGGAGCAGGTGTATCCGCTGGAAGATTTGGCGGCGACGCCGTGCGTGATCGTGACTCCGGAGATCGGAGTGTCGACGCCGAAGGCGTTTACCGAGTGGGATCGGAGAATGGCCCAGGGGCTAAAGCCTCTGCCTCCTTCGGGCCTCAACGCGGCCCTAAGGGGCCGCTCTTCGACGGAGCGGCAGGCGGGCAAGAAGACTGGCGACGAAAGCCCCAGCGAACTACTCTGGACCTGGACGGGCGAGGGTGCCCGTCACCACACGAGCAGTGGCGATCCGGCGGCTATCCTTACAATAGCCACTCCAAAATTGACGGTGGATGCAGCGTCCGATAGAATGAGAGAGCTTAGTCGCGGCTTGTCGGCGTGGCTGAGCGAGCGTCATTCCGGTGCTCCTCGACGGGGCCGGGCCGAGAATCCGCTTCTCGCGCTTGTCCGGGCCGGGATCAAGAACGACTTCGAACAAGTCGTCTTCCCTGAGTATCCCGAGCTGAGAGAAGTGAAAGCTGCGCTGGTGTGCGCGGGCGCGAAGTATGCATCGCTGTCAGGATCGGGTTCCGCGCTTTACGGCGTATTTGCTTCCCCGGCTGAAGCGGTGCGGGCGGCGGGGGGACTCGGGAAGCGGGGTTGGAGGGCGCAGGCAACTGCGACCCTGACAAGGAAGCAGTACTGGCGGCGGATTTTCGTGGCGTGACTGATTGGCGGCCGCGGCCTGGTTGGACATTGGTCGACTGAGAATTTTTGATTGTTGATTTTCGATTGTTGCATGACAATGATCCTGCCCCTGTGGCGGGGTTCAACCAACAATCATCCGTTGGCATGGATGTTTACTGGGCCGTCGACTGATGGCAGGTTGAGGCGTCTAGAAGGCGTGAGCGCGGTTTTTGCGCGGGAGCCTTCTGCCGAAATCCCGAGCGAAAGCGAAGGATCTCAGCCGCCGCTTCGACGGGCCGAGGAGACTGGGCCGTCGACTAATGGTAGGTCAAGTGCCTTTGGAGCACTTTGTCTAGGTTCGAATCCTAGCGGCCCAGCCAGAAACCGGCTGTCAGCCACCAGCTATCGGCTCTCAGTTTTCGAACGATAGCTGAGGAACGGAGCCCGGCTGATGGCTGAGAGGTAATAGCTGAGAGCAAAAACATGGCTACTTTGGTGACGCCGACCGAGAAGAGCGAGAAAGTCGAAAAGAAAGCTTCACCTCTGACCGACGAAAGAGCGGAGCGCAAACAGCGCCCACGGGTCGACGACAAGTTCAAGATTTTCAGCGGCACGGCGAATGAACCGCTCGCCGACGAGATTTGTCATTTTCTAGGCATGCAGCGCGGCCAGGCGCAGGTGATTCGGTTCAAAGACGGCGAATGCTACGTGCAAGTGCAGGAGAACGTTCGTGGCGCGGACGTGTTCGTCATGCAGCCGACGTGCCGGACCACCAACGGCAGCGTCGACGAGCATCTGATGGAATTGATGCTGATGATCGATGCCCTGAAACGGGCGTCGGCACGGCGGATTACGGCGGTGATCCCGTACTTTGGTTATGCACGGCAGGACCGGAAAGATAAGCCGCGCAGCCCGATTTCCTCAAAGCTGGTGGCCGATCTGCTGACCACCGCGGGCGCACACCGGGCGTTGATTGTGGATCTGCATACGCCGCAGCTGCAGGGATTTTTTAATATTCCGGTCGATCATCTGTTTGCATCCCCAGTGCTGGTGGATCACTTCCGCAAGCTGGCGTTGCCAAGCTTGACTGTGGTTTCGCCGGATGCAGGCGGCGTGGAGCGGGCAAGATTTTTTGCCAAGAAAGTCGACGCTGCGCTCGCCATCGTCGACAAGCGGCGCGTGGACATGAATGTGGCCGAGATCATGCATGTGATCGGCGATGTGCACGGCCGGACCTGCTTGATCATCGACGACCTGATCGACACCGCGGGAACGCTCGTGAAAACGGCATCGGCGCTGCTCGAGAACGGCGCGACTTCGGTCTACGCCTGTGCCTCGCATGCCGTGCTGTCGGGGCCGGCGGTGGAAAACATCATGAATTCGGTGATCAAAGAAGTTGTAGTCACAAATACGATCCCGCTGACGCCTGAGGCCGATGCGGCGCGAAAGGAAAAGGGAGGAAAGATCACCGTGCTCTCGATCGCAGGCCTGATTGGCCGTGCCATACAGGCGAATCACGAAGAAACGTCGGTGAGCAAGTTGTTTATGTGAGTTGTTGGTTGTCATCCTGAGCAAGCGCCTTGTGCGCAGCGAAGGATCTGAGCCAGCCGCCCAACAGCGTCGCGCAGTTTGCGACGCAAGAAACGCGCGTTTGGCTCGCACCTTATCACAAACCTTTAGACAGGAATCGACTTTATGGCGACTGCAATTGAAACCAATGTTTTGGAAGCGCATCCCCGCGAATCGGGAAATAAGAATGAGGCGCGGCGGGTGCGGCGCGACGGGAAGATTCCGGGCGTAGTCTACGGCGCGGGAAAGGATTCGTTGCCGGTGAGCGTAGACCCGCGGCAGGTGCTGCGCATTCTGCACTCGGAAACCGGCCACAACACGATTTTCGACCTCACCCTCGACGGCGACCGCACCAAAGCCATGATCGTCGACTGGCAATATGAGCCGATCAAGGGCAAGCTGCTGCATATTGACCTGAAGCGCATCGCGATGGACAAAACGCTGAAAGTCAGCGTCCCGATTGTGCTAAAGGGCGAGGCGGAAGGCGTGAAGACACAGGGCGGAATTCTGGAACAGATGTTCCGCGAGGTCGAACTGGAGTGCTTGCCCGGAGACATTCCGAGTTCGATCGAAGTCGACATCAGCCATTTGACCTTCGGAAAAGTACTGCGCGTTTCTGATTTGCCGCGCTCGGAAAAGGTGAAAGTTCTGAGCGATCCGAATCAACCGGTGGCGCACGTGACCTCGGTGAAGGAAGAAGTCGCACCCACGCCGGAAGCAGCGGCGGAAGCAGCAGCGGCGGCTCCGGCCGAACCCGAAGTCATCAAGAAGGGCAAACAGGAAACTGAGGAAGAAGGCGCTGAGGCTGCGCCCGAGAAGCCGGAGAAGGCCGAGAAGAAGGAAAAGAAGTAGGCTGGGCGCTCGAAACGATCAATACCAAATCGCCACGGATCGGCACGGATTCACACGGATCAACATCAGTCATTTCGTTTATCTGTGAAGATCCGTGGAATTCGTGGCTAGAGGTTTGATCAGCTTGAAAGCGACGATGGCGTGAAACTGATCGTGGGACTTGGCAATCCTGGAATTGAATATCAGTTCACGCCGCACAATCTGGGATTTCTGACCATTGATCGCATCGCCGGGGATCTCGGTCTGGAAGTGAGAAACCGACAGTGCCGGGCGGTGACGGCGAGAGCCATCATCGCGGATCAGCCGGTGCTGTTAGCCAAGCCCGAGACGTACATGAATCTGAGCGGCGTTTCGGTGCGGGAGCTGGTCAGGAAGTATGAGGCAACTCCGGAAGCGGACCTGATCGTGATTCACGACGAGCTGGATTTTCCGCTGGGCACGTTGCGCATTCACACGCGGCGAAGTTCGGCGGGACATAACGGCATCGAGTCGATTATCGGGGCGCTGAATACGAAGGATTTCTTGCGCATTCGAATCGGCGTCGCACCGGAACGAAGAATTTCCGACGGACAGAGCTACTTGCTCTCGCCGATGAAGAAAAAAGAGCTGGAAATCGTCGACGGAATGCTCGACACCGCCGCAGAAGCTGTGAAGGTGATTTTGCAGGATGGTCCGGCGGTGGCGATGAACCGGTTTAACCGGAAAGAGCCGGAATAAGGAAGTGCGCCAAACGCGCGATTTATGTGCTCGCAAAACCGCGAGCAACTTCCGCGAGGCGCACCTGGGTCCTTCGGCTCGCAAGAAACGCGAGCCTCAGGATGACAAGTTCGAGTTTTGGAGACAACGAATGAATCGTACTTATGAGCTGATGTTTATCGTCCGGCCAGATATGACGGACGAGGATCTGGACAAGCTGATTTCCAACCTGCAAGCGGCGGTGCCGACCGCAGGTGGCGCCGTGAAGAGCATCGAAAAAATGGGAAAGCGGCGGCTGGCGTACACCGTGCGCCGTTTTCACGAGGGCATTTATGTGCTGCTGGTCGTCGAAGGCGGTGGGGCGATGATTCACGAACTAGAACGCCGTCTGCGCGTAAGCGAGCCGGTGATCAAGTTTCTCACCGTCCGCGTGGATGAGGAACAGAAACGACTGGCGAAGATCAGAAAGATTCGCGACGCGCGCAAGAAAGTCAGCGCGCAGCCGGTGACGCCGGCGGAAGGCGAAGTCGCGGCGCCCGCGGCGGAGACCCCGGCGACGGCATAAGACCAGCGGTCAGGGATCAGAGGTCAGGGGCCAGTTTTTTGCTGCCCCCGGCGCCTGATCTCTGGCCACTAAGGATTTCGAGGAGAATCATGGCAGACGAAACAAAAGCACCAGAGCAAGCAGCATCGAGTGAAAGACCGCGGCCGGGAGATCGCGGCCCCGGAGGAGCGGGCGGCGATCGTCCGAGATTTGGCGGAGGACGCGGGCCGGGTGGCGGCCCTCCGCGGGAAGGCGGGCGCAAATTTTTCCGGCGCAAGAAGGTGTGCAAGTTTTGCGTCGAGAGAATTGAAGATATCAACTACAAGGATTACAGGCTGCTCGGACAGTTCGTGGCCGAAAGCGGCAAGATTGTGCCGCGGCGCCTGACCGGCGTATGCGCGCCCCATCAGCACCGTTTGTCGGCGGCGATCAAGCAGGCGCGCAATATCGCGCTGCTGCCGTTCGCGGGAAGAGCATCGTAAGTGCAGCCTTCAGCTGTCAGCCGTCAGCTCTCAGCTTCTTCATGCTGGGGTTGGGTTTTGCTGAAAGCTGAGAACTGACAGCCGAAAGCTAACATATTGGAGCCATCATGGAAGTCATTCTCAAAGAAGATGTGGCGAAGCTGGGATCGCGCGGCGACGTGGTGAAGGTCGCTGAAGGATACGGGCGGAATTTCCTTTTGCCGCGCAAGCTGGCCATTGAAGCCAACGAAGGCAACAAGGCTGTCATCGCGCAGATGAAAGCGGCCGCAGTGCGGCGGTCGGCGAAAGAAAAAGCTCAGGCCGAGGACCTCTCGAAGCAGTTCGAAGGGGTTTCGGTTACCTTCCAGCGGCGCTCGGGCGAACACGATCAGCTGTTCGGGTCGGTCACTTCCGGCGACATCGCGGAAGCGCTGGCAAAGAAGGGGTTCAATGTCGATCGGCGCAAGATTCAGCTGCATGAATCGCTGAAGACGCTGGGCGAGTTCACGGTTCCCATCAAGCTGCACAAGGACGTGACTGCGCATTTGAAGCTGGTCATCGAGAAAGAAGCGATCGCGGAGTAAAGACGGAATCCCACGACCTTCGTGGATGTTGCGTTAGCCTTTTCCTCCCGATTACCGCTTTTCCTGCGAAGCCCCGGCCGTAGGAGTTACGGCTGGGGCGGACTTCACCTCCTCAATCATGCCTTCGATCCCCCTCCATCGCACGCCGGAAGCTCTGGCGCAGCAGGTGCAGAATCCAGTCGCGTCGTTCACAACCGACAACCATGGAGTGATTGTCGAGTTACCTTCGGCTTCTAATCCGACGGCCAGCCTGAGCGGGTCGCTGGTATTCGGGATCGGAACCGAGTCCAACAACGCCGTCACGAATGCGACAGTATTTCCCATAAACTCGAACATTGAATTTAATACCGGCTTCAATGGACAGACGTATCCGGCGTTCGTCGAAAGCGGATCCAATGCGTACTTCTTTCTCGATAGCGGAACAACGTCACTGCCGGAGTGTCCCGATACCTCAAGCTTCTATTGCCCCAATTCGAACACCAATCTTTCGGCGACGACCGCGTCCGGGCAAGTCTCTGGAAAAGGTAAACTTCACGATCGGCAATGCCGATTCGATGTTGTCTAACGTGGCTGTTTCGGTTTTTCCTACCTTGGGGGGACCGATGTCCGGCGGCTTTGACTGGGGATTGCCCTTCTTCTTCGGCCGCAACGTTTACGTCGCAATTGACGGGAAGAGCACACCTTCAGGCCAGGGTCCGTATTGGGCCTTCTAAGCAGGGGCGCCCTGCGTAAATCCTTTGTGCCTGTACTTTGGGCACGAGAGCGGGTGGGGGCGAAACTATACTTTTTCCCGATCCCGACCGAACCGCGATAGAATATAAGGAACCTTACCCCCGGCGGTTTTGCATCCAACCAGCTGAGGTTGGTATGCGCTCGCGTACAGTCAGGTAAACATGAATAGAATCTTTCGTCCCTCTTTGACTATCTTTTTGATCGCAGCGGCGAGTGTTTTTGCCGGCGCTCAAGCCGGCACTTCCGCGCTTCCAGCCCCCGGTTCGCAACCGGCTGCGCCGCAGGAAAGTTCGCCGCAATCGGCAAGCCATAAACCTGACCGTGCCGTCTCTTACTATCACTATGCGCTGGCTCACATGTATGAGGAGCAAGTGACGGTTTATGGACGCAGCGATCTGGCTAACAAAGCGATTGAAGAGTATCGCCTCGCCATCGACGCCGATCCCTCGTCGGAGTTCCTGACCGCGGGCCTCGCCGAGCTCTATGTGAAAACCGGGCGCATCCGGGATGCCGTGCTGGAAGCGCAGGACATCATCAAGCACGACCCGAATAATCTGGAGGCGCACAAGCTTCTGGGACGCATTTATCTACGTTCGCTGGGCGACATGCCCGGAGGCAGCGGCTCGGATAACGTGCTCAAACTCGCCATCGAGCAGTATGAGGAGATCGTCAAGATCGAGCCGGACAACACGGATGATCATCTGCTGCTCGGCCGTCTGTACCGCCTGGACAATGATCTGCAGAAGGCGGAAGGCGAACTAAAAACGGCGATCAAGCTCGACCCCAGTTCGGAAGAGGCGGTCGCTACGCTGGCCCAGCTGTACACGGATGAGGGTGACACGGCGCATGCGTTGCAGGTTCTGAGTTCGGTTCCCGACGCGGCGCGTTCCGCCAAGCTGTACAGCGCGCTGGGAGCGGCGTATGAGCAGCGCAAGGATTACAAAGAGGCCATTGACGCGTATCGCAAGGCTGTCATGTTGGATCGCGACAATCTCGATGCGATTCGAGGGCTCGCCGAAAACTACATGAATGATGGCCAGTACGACGCTGCGCTCGAACAGTACAAGGTCATCGTCGACTCGAATCCGGAAGACGCGCAGACCTATGTGCGCATGTCGGAAATTTATCGTCGTGAAGCCAAGTATGACCTCGCGCTGGAGAGCCTGAAGAAGGCGGACGCGCTGGTTCCCGACATGGCAGCGGTTGCCTACAACATGGCCGCCATTTACGAGGCCCAGGGACGCTACGACGATGCGATCAAGCTTCTGCAGGATCTGATAAAGAAAACTGATTCGACCCAGCCCGACGATCGCAATAATCGCGCCATTTTTCTGGAACGCCTGGGAACGATTTACCGCGATCAGGATAACTATCCTGCGGCAGTGGATACCTTCCACAAGCTGGCGACTTTAGGCGGAGATGAGAACGCTCGCGCCGGCTATCAGGAAATGATCGATACCTACCGCGAAGCGAAGCAATGGCCGCAAGCGACCGCCGTTGCCAAAGAAGCGGTACAGAAGATGCCCAACGATCGCGACATGCGCATGGTGCTGGACGCGCAGTTGGCCGATACGGGCGAGGTTGACAGCGCTATCGCCGACGTTCGCTCCATGCTCAAAGGCACCCCGGAGGACCGCGATGTTTATCTGCGGCTGGGCATCATTGAAAGCCGCGCCAAGATGTGGAAAGAAGCTGGAGAGTCCCTCGACAAGGCAGAGCAGTTGTCGACCAAGCCGGACGACAAGGCTTACGTTTGGTTTCTGCGTGGCGATTTGCTGCAGCGGCAGAAACTCTACGATCAGGCGGATGCCGAGTTCCGGAAGGTGCTGGCAGCGCTGCCGCAGTCGGATCCGCAGGTCGCGGCGACGCTCAACTATCTCGGCTATATGAATGCCGATCGCGGTGTGAAACTCGACGAGGATTTGACATTCATCAAGCAGGCGCTTGTGGCCGAACCCAGCAACGGCGCCTATCTGGATTCGCTGGGCTGGGTGTATTACAAGCTGGGCAAGTACGATATTGCCGAAGAGAACCTGACCAAAGCCGCCGAGCACATGGGTTCCGATCCGACGGTGCAGCAGCACTTAGGCGACCTCTACCAGAAAACCGGCCGGCTGAAGATGGCAGCCGCGCATTGGGAGCGAGCCGTCGAGGAATGGAATAAAACGGTTCCCGCCGAAGTTGATAGCGATGCGCTTGCCAAGGTGCAGCAAGAACTCGACGCCGCTAAGGTAAAGCTGGCGAAGGAAGACGCCCAGAAGCAGTAACAGGCGGCAGGGAACCCCGGCTCCGACCGAGGCTGATCGGCAGGTGACTGAAGTAACCTGACGGACCCCGCTCGGAACTCTTGAACAGCGTCCAACTCCCCTAAAATTGAGGCGGATGAGTCTGTTTCGACGCCATCGATATTTCGTGGCGGCGGCTGGAGTCACTCTGGCCTTTGCCGTTGTGTCGCTGACTGCGCGCCGAAGTGTGGCCTTGGCAGCACTCTCAGACGGTGGGGGCCTGGCGCTGATGTTTGCGGGTCTTGCGGCGACTCTTTCCCATGCAGTAATGCGGCGCAAACAGGAGCGCAGCTTCTGGGGACTGATGGCTTTCGGTTTTGTACTGTGGGCGGGTAATCAGGGTGCGTGGACCTATTACGAAGGCGTGCTGCGAAAGGACGTTCCGGACCCATTTTTCTTCGATATTGTTCTGTTCTTTCACATGGTGCCGATGATCGCCGCCGTGGCTTGGCGTCCTGACCTTGCGAAAAAAGAAGCGGCTAGCCGTCTGCGCAAGCTGAATTTCTTCATGCTGGTGGGGTGGTGGGTCTTTCTTTACGCGTTCCTTGTGTTTCCCTACCAGTACGTGACGCATGACGTGCATCTTTACAACCGCTATTACGATCAGCTCTATGGTCTCGAGAACGGGTTGCTGCTGGCAGTGCTGGCAATCGCAGTATGGACCAGTTCCGGCGGATGGCGGCTGTTATACCTGAACATCTTCGTTCCTGCTCTTTTCTACGCGGTGAATTCACAGTTTCTGAATCGCGCGGCGGCTACGGACGCCTACTATTCGGGAAGTCCGTACGATATACCGATGATCGGGACCTTGGCCTGGATTGCGGCTACGGTGTGGTGCGCCCGCGAGTGGGAACTGAAAACCACAGAGTTCCGGTTTGACGCGAAATGGTCCAACGCAATTTCGCGGGTTGCGATGTTGGCGCTGCTTTCATTGCCGGTGCTAGGCCTGTGGACGGTGTTGCTCGATGCATCGCCGACCGCGGTCAGGACCTTCCGTGTTTACGTCGTCCTGACGGCTATGTTGATGCTGGGGGCCTGCGTTTTCCTGCGGCAATATATGCAAGACCAGGCCCTGATGCAGCTGCTTGAGGAATCGCGCCAGGGGTTTGAAAGCCAGAAGAGGCTGCAAAATCAGTTGGTGCAGAAAGAAAAACTGGCTTCGCTGGGCTCACTCGTTGCTGGGGCGGCGCAAGAGATCGACCATCCCCTGACGGCGATTATGAATTCTTCTGAGCAGCTATGGTCGCAAGGTGAGCTCAGCAGTCAGCAGTCGACTTTATTGCGCAAAATTCTGACTCATGCCCAGCGCTCGCGCGATCTGGTTGTGAGCCTGCTGCGATTTGCCAAGCATGCTCCAGGCGAGAAGGCGCTGGTGGATTTGAGCGTGCTGCTCAAGCGGGCCATCCAGATGGTCCAGTGGCGCTATGCCGGCGACAAGACGCAGATTGGAGTTTCGATCGACGCGGAACTCCCGAGAATCTGGGGCAATGTAAACCAGCTCTTTCAGGCATTCGTTGAAATCGTCGAAAACGCGATGGACGCTTTACAGGAAGCCGGGGGAGGCTCTCTGCAAATCAAGGCGGAGCGCCACGGAGATGATGCGGTGCTCCAATTCTCCGACAATGGCCCGGGGATTCGAGAGCCGCTGCGGGTCTTCGATCCGTTTTATACGACGAAGCCGGTGGGCAAAGGAACAGGCCTCGGCCTGAGCGTCGCTTACGGCGTCATCATCGATCACGACGGCCAGATTACCTGCCAGAACAAACCGGAGGGTGGCGCGCTGTTTGTGGTGCGGCTTCCAATAGCGGCAGAAACCGCGGCCGCGGGCGCGGGGGCAAACTGATTTCCGCCGAGCGTGACCGGTCGTGATTTTTTGCTCGTCTTCCTGTTCCCCTTTCCTCCAGTTCGTCCGCTCCTGTCCAGCCCGGTAATCACTCCTGTAACATGAACTTGCCATGGCGAGCGATCTCAGTCATAGCTCTGCGCGGGTGCTGGAGTTTGATGCGCTGAGGGACCTGTTGCGCGGATATGCTTCTTCGCCGCTTGGGCAAAACCGCATTTCGGCGCTGGCTCCCTCCGCCGACGCGGATTGGATTCAAAAACAGCAAGAGTTCACCAGCGAGGTTCGGGAATTCCGGCGCGTGGGCGGACGTTTTGATTTTTCCGGCCTGCTCGCAATCGGTCCGCTGGTCGAGAAATCACGCATTGCCGGAGCGGCGCTGGAGACGACGGAAATTCGCGACGTGGTGCTGGTAGTGGACCGGGCCGCGGAGTGGCGCGAGATTGCTCTGCAGCCGCCGGCGGCCATGCGATCGGAGTGGCGCAGGGTGCGCATCGTTTCTCAACAGATCATTGATTTCACGGACTTCATGCGGTCGTTTCGAAACAAGATCCAGCCCGATGGAACGCTGGAAGACAAGGCTTCTCCGGAGCTGGCACGAATCCGGCGTGAAATTGAGAAACAGAGGCGCGCCATTCAGGAGTCGCTGCGTGGATATCTGCGGCGACTGGCCGACGAGGGGACGGCGCAGGAAGAACTGGTTACCATTCGCGGCGAGCGTTTTGTGATTCCGGTCAAGGTCGAGCAGAAGCGGCGCGTGCAAGGGGTAGTGCATGGCGCCAGTTCCAGTGGACAGACAGTTTTCGTCGAGCCCCTGGAAACGATCGAGCAGAACAATGAACTGGTTCGGCTGCTGGAGGAAGAACAGATCGAAATTCACCGCATTCTGCTGGAGATGACCGGGCGGATTGGAAACCAGGCCGATGCCATCCTTGTGGCAGTCGATGCGTTAGCGGAACTGGAGCTGCAATCTGCGAAAGCGCGCTTCGCAGAAGATTACACCTGCGTTGAGGTGCAGCCGAGTGGCGGCCGGCAGGAATCATGTAGGGACAGCTGCCCTCGGCTGTCCGGCCGAGCGGAGCTCGGCAGCGAACCCCACCTACTCTTGCACAATGCGCGTCATCCGCTGCTGGAAAGAAATCTGAAAGCCAAGGGCGCGTCTGTGGTTCCGGTCAGCGTTGAGCTCGAGGGTGATCGCCGGCAGCTCATCATCACGGGACCGAATACGGGCGGGAAGACGGTAACGCTGAAGACCATCGGACTGCTCGCACTGATGGCGCAAGCGGGGCTTCCAGTTCCGGCAGACCGCGCCGAACTTCCGGTGTTTGACGCCGTGCTTGCCGATATCGGCGACTATCAATCGATCGAGCAGAATCTGTCGACATTTTCGGCGCACGTGACCAATATCGATTTCATTTCGCGCACTGCGACGGCGCAGTCTCTCGTGTTGCTCGATGAACTCGGCTCGGCCACCGACCCGGAAGAAGGCGCGGCCCTGGCGGTCGCGATTGCCGAGCACTTTCGGCACATCGGGTGCATCAGCGTGATCTCGACCCATCACACATCGCTCAAAGTCTATGCCGCGAACACTCCGAGCGTGCTCAACGCGGCAGTGGGATTCGACGAGCGGACTTTGCAACCGACCTACGAACTGAAAGTTGGAGTGCCGGGCGCATCGGCAGGCATCAACATTGCGCAGCGGCTGGGATTGAATGCGGCCATCGTTGAGAATGCGAGGACGCGCCTGGGAAGCCAAGCGCGGGATGTGGGACAGTTCCTGGATCGGTTGCAAGCTGAGCTGCGCGAAGCAGGCAACGAACGTTTGCGCCTGCAGGCGAACGAAGAGGTATTGGCGCGTGAAAAAGCCCGACTGGCCGCGGCAGGCAAACAACAGCAGCAGGCCAAGGTCCGCGAAATGGAGAAGAAGCTGGAGAGCGTGCTGCGCGATTTCGAATATCACGCGCGCGAGGCGGTCAATGCGATTCAGGATCGCGTGGCGGCGCTGAAGCTCTCGAAAGACGCTGAGCGCAGGATTGCCAAGCTGCGGCGGGAATTTCGCGAGCAATTCGATGCGACCGTTGTGGCGCATTCAACCGGTGCCGACCAGGGCGATCCGCATGCCCAGCCACAGCTGGTGAAGCATGTTTCCGAAGGCGATACGGTGAAGCTGAAGTCGACCGGACGTCCGGCGCGGGTGGTACGCAAGGTCGATGACGACCATTTTGAAGTCCAGATGGGCGCGATGAAGATGAAAATCTCGCGCGCGGATATTGCAGAAGTGTTGACGAGTGTCCAGTCCGTCGCGGAGTCGCCCGTCCAGGCGGCACGAGCGCGGGGGATTTCCGTATCGGTCGTGAATGAGGATGCGAACGTTCCCACCGAAATCAATGTGATCGGTCATACCGTAGACGACGCTTCGCGGGAAGTTGAGAAATTTGTCGATCGCGCATTCCTCGCCGGATTGCCGCAGGTGCGCGTTGTACACGGCAGCGGCATGGGAATTTTGCGCAAAGCATTACGCCAGATGCTGCAGCAGCATCCGCATGTGGCTTCTGTGACCGAACCCCCGCAGAACGAGGGCGGCGGCGGGGCCACCGTGGTCGAACTGAGAGTGTAAAAGCCGCCGACGTTAGGTAGCGGTGCAGTTTGACCTTTGAAATTCGGCTTTCGATGGCGTCATCCCGAGCGCAGCCGTTTTTCAGGCGGGGCGAGGGATCTGGCGCGGAGTGTAGCGGCAACGCGCGCGCGATTCCTCGCCTCGCTGGTAAAGGCGCGGGGCTTCGGGATGACGCAGCAGCGCAATTACCACTGTTACAATGCCCTGTTTCGGCACGGCCTGATTCCGCCCGCGAACTTCCATTCGCACAATGCCGTACTGTTCAGTAGGTGAGGCTTGGGGCGGTCTCAGGAATCCTGGCCCGAGTGAGTCTGGTTTTGGGGCAATTAGAAGCCAGAGTGATTCCGGCCAGAGTCTCACCAGAATTGTCGTTTTCCGGGAGCGCAGGTGGAAGACGTCCAGGTGGTTGCGATGCTGGTCCGGCGATGTATCGCTGGGGATGCGGTCGCCTGGGAGGAAATCGTGCAGAGCTATAACCGGCGGATATATAACATCTGCTACCGATTCGCCGGTTCGAGCGACGATGCCGAGGACCTCACGCAGGAGGTTTTCATCAAGATGTATCGCACGCTCTCGACCTACGACTCGTCAAAAGGCGCGTTCGTGACGTGGGTTACGACCATCACCCGCAACTTGCTGGTGGACCACTTCCGCAAGAGCAAGCAGGACCGCATGACCGACTCCATCGACACGACGGGATCGGAACACGAAGACGTTTTGCCGCTCCGCGAGCAGATTCAGGACCAATCCGCTCCACCGGATGCCCATGTGCGTAGCCGGGAGGTCAGTGAGCAGGTCCACGCGGCGCTCGGGAAACTCTCGCCGGAGCTTCGTGAGGCAGTGATTCTAAGGGACTTACAGGATATGGATTATCGGGAGATTGCGACGGTGTTGAAGGTTCCGGAGGGAACGGTGAAATCCAGAATAAACCGAGGGCGAGCGGAACTTGCGCGTCTTCTACAACGTACCTATAGGCAGGTGATGTGATGCCAGAACACACCCAGAACGGAATGCAGTGCCACGAGTTTGATGCCCTGCTCCCGGACGCCCTCGATGGTGTCCTGGCAGGGGCGGAACTCGATCGGTTCGAGGCGCACGGTCGCAGTTGCGCGACGTGCGGCCCGCTGCTCGCCGAAGCCGAGGCGGGCCGCAACTGGCTGAAAGGTCTCACGGAGGTGGAGCCTCCAGCCAGCCTGGTTGCAAGTATCCTGGCATCCACGACGGGCGTTGACACCCAACGCCTGCGGGCTGCGGTGCGCACGCCCCAGCCGCAGGGTTCATGGCTGGAGCACGCGCAGGCGTGGTTCTCGGGATCTCTGGAGCCGATCCTGGCGACGATCCGGCAGCCGCGCTTCGCCATGTCGTTTGGCATGGCCTTCTTCGCGCTGTCGGTGGGACTGACGGTGGCGGGAGTGAAGCCTGCCGATCTGCGCCAGATCAGCTTGCGGCCATCGGCCATCCGGCAGACGTATTACAGCACGCAGGCCAAGGTGGTTCGCTACTACGACAATGCCCGGATCGTGTATGAGCTGCAATCGCGGCTGCGAGAATTCCGGCGCATGGTGCCAGCCGAGCCCGGTCCCGCGACTCAGAAAGAACACAAGAACGACACAACACAACAGCCTGAGCAGAAGGAGGAGCGCAACTACAGCCAGAGCGATCACGATTATCTTCTGGCCCGCGCTCCTCAGAGTCCCTCTCTTGACGATCTGCCTGTAGTGTCGGTGAGCACGTACAGGAGGTTGGTATGAATTGCGCCACGCACAACGATGTTGCTGCCGTGGCCTTCTGCCGCACTTGCGGCAAGCCACTTTGTCAAACCTGCACCCGCGATGTTCGCGGAGTGATTTATTGCGAGAACTGCCTGGCGGCGCGCATGGAGGGGACGCAGCCGAGTCCGGGTTATACGCCACCGCCGCCAGCGGGATTTGTTCCGCCCGCGTCAGGGCCTTACGTTCCACCCACAGTTCCATTTCCTCCGCCAGCGCCAAGCACAGGTCCGAATCCTGCGGTGGCGGGAATTCTGGCCGGATTTTTCCCCTTTGGCGTGGGTGCGGTCTACTGCTCGCAATACGCCAAGGGACTGGCGCACCTGGTGATCATGGTGCTGCTGATCGTTTTCGAGAGTTCCGATATCCCCGATTTTATGCACGCCGCCCTCGGCGTCGGCATCGCATTCTTCTACGTGTACCAGATCATTGATGCCGTGCGTACGGCCAAGGCGCTCCAGATGGGTGAACCGGCGCCGGATCCATTCGGATTGGCGCAGACATTCGGTACTGGGGAAAGACTAGAAGGAAGCAAGGTGCCCACCGGGGCGGTCATCCTGATTGGGTTGGGCGTGCTTTTCCTGCTGCACACTGCGGGATTGTTTGAGATTGGGATGGGTCTGTTCGCATCGCTAATCCTGATCTTTCTGGGCGTATGGCTTTTCGCGCGCCAATGGGGACTGGTCGGCCATAGAACGGGCGCTTGCTATTGCGAGCGCTGCCGCACGCGCAGGCTCATGGGGCCGGCGATCCTGGTGACCATTGGCGTGCTCATGCTTCTGGACACGACATCGCGCGTGGGTTTCGACAAAACCTGGCCTGCGATTCTGCTGGTGATCGGTATAGTGAAGCTGCTGCAAAGCAATGCATCGTGGGATGGCCATGTCGGCACGCTGCCTGGGCAGTCAGGATTGCCGCCGACTGTGTCACCGCCTCCCGGCGTTCCGCCGACGCCGGATCAGCCAAGCTCTACCGGTGAGGTGAAGAATGTCTAGCCCAGTTGCGCCGCCCCCAATTCCGCCGGTTGCTCCTGTGCCGCGGCGCGCGCGACGGTCATTCGCCGGCCCGCTGGTCCTGATTGTGCTCGGGGTTGTGTTTCTGCTGGGAAACCTGCACATGCTCTCGTGGTACCGGATCGCGGTGTGGTTCTCGCATTACTGGCCGGTGCTGTTGATTCTGTGGGGAGTGGTCAAGCTGATCGAACACTATCAGGCGCAGCGCGAGGGCACACGCGCCTCGGGCATTGGAGCGGGCGGAATCCTGCTGATCGTGATGATCGTAGTTTTCGGCCTGATCGCGACTCAGGTGCAACGCGTGAATTGGTCAGGACTGAAGGACAATCTCAATTTCGATAATAACGATATCGATAACATCTTTGGCGAGACCTACAACTTCAACGATCATCTCGAGCAGAACTTCCCGGCGGGCGCGAGCCTTAAAGTAATTGACAATCACGGTGCGGTCAGCGTGCATCCCTCTGACGACAACAACATTACGGTGGTGGTGCGCAAACGCATCGGAGCCGATAGCCAGGAAGACGCAAACAAGTACGATAGCCAGACGAAGCCAACGATTACGAGCATCGGCGGTCTGGTCACGCTCGATGCGAAGGTCGAGGGAGCGGGCGATCATCCGGTGGAAACCGATCTCGACATTTCCGTCCCGCGCAAGGCCCCGGTTTCCATCGTTTCGCGTCACGGCGATATCAACGTCGTCGACCGCGATGCCAACGTCGATGTTTCCTCCCAGCACGCCGATACCTCGATCGAAAACGTGAAAGGCAATGTGAAACTGAACCAGGAGAAAGGTTCGTTGAAAATTGAACAGGTCACCGGCGACGTGCATGTCGACGGCCGACTCGACGAAGTTTCGGTTTCGGACGTGACGGGATCGGCTCAGCTCGACGGCGAGTTTGAGGAGAGCATCAAACTGGAACGCATCGGCAAGACGGTGACTTTCAAGTCGTCGCGTACAGATATGGAGTTTTCGCGCATCGATGGTTCTCTAGACCTCGATTCCGATGATTTACACGCAGACACGGTTGCCGGGCCGGTGCACCTGATCACGCGCTCGAAAAATATTCGGTTGGATGGAGTCTCCGGCGATGTTCGCTTGCAAGACAGTGACGGCACGGTCGAAGTGGTCATGCGGAACCTCGGCAATGTGCAAATCGACGACCGGGATGGCGATATTCAGCTCAGTTTGCCGGAAAAGGCGGGATTTCGCGTAGATGCACGCACGCGCGGCGGAGAGATTCAATCAGAGTTTGCGGAAATTAAGGTGGACAATGACGAGCACGAGTCGCGTGCGAGCGGAACCGTCGGCAACGGAGCGGCGCACATCGTCGTAAATAACGAGCATGAAGGAATTGCGTTCCGGAAAGCTCCAACCAGCAGCGGTCCGAAAGAGGGCGTGCCAGGCGGAGTGACCGGAGGGGTGCCCGGCGCCAAGGAAACGAAGCCGGCCAAGTCGCTGCCTGCGCCGAAGGGAAAAGTAGAGCCGACGGACAACTGAAAGCCGTGTTTCGGAGTTTCACGTTTCAGGTTTCGCAGGCACGCCTGAATCGCATAATTCTGAAGTCCTACACAAGCTTCCGCTGGAGGAGTTCCTCGATCTTCTGCAACACCTCGTCTTCGGTCATTGAAGTCGAATCAATCACAACTGCGTCTGCGGCGGGAACGAGGGGTGAGATCGCACGCGTGCGGTCGCGGTGATCGCGCGCGCGGAGTTCGGCGGCCACATCGGCCGCGACCTCGCCGCGAATTCTTTGCTGTTGCATGCGGCGCTGCTCGCGCACCACCGGATCGGCATCCAGAAAAATCTTTAAATCGGCATCGGGAAAAACCTTGGTTCCAATGTCGCGGCCTTCCATGACCACGCCGCCGCCGGCGCCCATGGCGCGCTGATGCTCGACCATCCATTCGCGAACCTTGGGATGAACCGATACTCGCGACGCGGCCTCGGTCACGTCGCGCTCCCGAATGCGCGACGAAACATCTTGCTTATCGAGTAGCGTGCGGTTGCCGCCGATGGTCGGTTCCAGCTTGATCCGCGACCCCTCGGCAAGTTTTACCAGCGCTGCTTCGTCGTCGAGCGAGATATCTCTCTCAATGGCCTTCAAGGCGAGCGCCCGATACATCGCTCCGCTCTCCAGGTTCACGTAGCCGAGTTTGCGCGCCAGACGCGATGCGATCGTGCTCTTGCCCGCGCCGGCCGGGCCATCGATCGCGATGATTAGATTCCGGGACGACGGTTGGGCGGAAGAGTGGTCGGTCATCGTGAAGTTAAAGATTGTACACGCGAAATTCCCAACCTACGAAAATCATCCTTCGACTTCGCCCACGACAGGCTCCGGGTGGGGCCCCCGCATCACGGTCCGCCTGGCGAAAGTGAGATTCGCCTCCGTGTCGCGGCAAAGAACAGCGAGCCCGGGCCGGGTCATTCGTCTCTTCTAAAGCAGTAAGACCTTCTTCTGTACGTCTTTCTCTGCTTCCTTGAGATTTTCCGGCTTACCCAGATCGCGCCAATAATACTCGTCGGCACGGAAGGAAAGGATTCTTTCTCCCTGACCGGCCAGGCGCAGGTAGGCGTCGATGATGGAGAAGACTCCCGTTTCCGTCATCATCGAAAAAAGCCGGGGAGAAATCACGTGCACGCCCGAGAAAGCAAGAGCTTGTAAATCCTGCTTCGCCGACGTGTCCCTACGCGGCGATTTGCTGCTGGAACTGCGCCCGTGGAGTGCGGTTTCTCCGTCGAACAACAGATAGCGCGAAGTCTTGCGCTTCTGTACCGCCAGCGTGGCGAGCGCATTGTGATCGCGATGAAACTGGAGCATGCGTTCGAAGTTGATGGTGCTGAGCACGTCGACGTTGTGCACCAGGAAGGGATCGTTGCTGCCATTTTCCAGGAAAAACCAGGCTGCTTTTTTCAAACCTCCGCCCGTATCGAGCAGCTCGTCTTCCCGCGAAATCTCGATTCGCATGCCGAAATTGGCATGCCTGCTGAGATATTCGACCACCATGTCGGCGAGGTGATGGACGTTAACGATCACTTCGCGAACGCCGAACTCGCGCAGCCGCCTCAGAGTAATTTCGAGGGGCGTTTGCCCGGCGATTTCCACTAACGCTTTTGGACGATCGTCTGTGAGCGGGCGCAGCCGCGTGCCCAGACCGGCGGCGAGAATCATGGCTCTCATGGGATTGGCTCAGGCGCGGCTGGCGCGACTTCGAGCGTTTCCTCCATGCGGCACGGCAGCCATGCGCTCCAGTTCGCGATGCTCGACTACTGTCTCGACCCCAGAACCGCGCAGATGTTTGGCTAATTGCTCGGCCAGATATACAGAACGATGCTGTCCACCGGTGCAGCCAAATGAAACCATGAGGTGCTTGAAACCGCGCTGCTTGTAGTTGGCAACGCTGGCATCAACCAGCGACATGACGCTGGCAACGAACTGGTGCACGCTGGCCTGCTGGTTGAGGTAGTCGATGACGGCCGCGTCTTTGCCGGTGAGAAGCTTGAAACGCTCTTCCCGTCCGGGATTGGGCAAGCTGCGGCCATCAAAGACGAAGCCTCCGCCGTTTCCACTCTCGTCTTTCGGCAGACCGCGATGAAACGAGAAGCTCACGATTCGCACGACGAGATTGTCGGCCTCCGTGGCCAGGCCTTGCAGCTTTTCCGAAGCCAGCATGCTGTGAAACGCCTCTAGCAAGGTTGGCAACGCGATCGGCAAAGTAACGTTATGCAGAAGCCAGCGCAGATTTTTCAGGGCGTAGGGGACACTCTGCAGGAAATGCGCTTTGCGCTCGTAGAATCCGCGAAAGCCATATGCTCCGAGCGCCTGCATGATGCGGATGTAGACGTAGGCGTAGTAATGCCGCAGGAACACGTCGCGCGATAGGTCAAGGAAATGATTGAGGGAGTCGAGATAATGATCGAACAATTGCTGGCGGAGTTCCGGCGGCAGATCCGCTTTGGCGTCGAACAGCAAGGACGCGACATCATATTGCAGCGCGCCTTTGCGCCCGCCCTGGTAATCAAGGAAAAATGGCTGGCCATCGCGCAGCATGACATTGCGCGACTGAAAATCGCGATATAAGAAATAGTCGCGATCGGCGCTCAGCAGGAATTCCGTAAGGCGATTGAAATCGTCTTCCAACGCTTGCTCATTGAACGGAATGCCGGCCAGGCGGAGAAAATAATATTTGAAATAGTTCAGGTCCCAGGCAATGGATTGGCGATCGAAACTCTCGCGCGGATAGCAGACGTTGTAATTCAAATCGCGGCCCGCCTCGATCTGAAAGCGCGGCAGCGTGGCGATCACGCGCCGATAAGCTTCCACCGCAGCCGATGCGATCTTCTCCCCCTTGCGATTCCGGGAAAGAAATTCGAACAGCGACGTGTCGCCGAGATCTTCTTCGAGATAGGCGCCGTGATCCAGGTCTTCGGCGTAGATTTCCGGAACAGGCAGGCCGTGTCCGCGAAAATGCCGCGAGAATTCCAGAAAAGCGACGTTCTCCTCGCGAACTCCATACAAAATGCCGACCGCCCTTGCATTTCCGCCGGTCAGGCGAATGATTTTTCGTCCCGAACCGCCAAGTTCGCCCTGCAGCGGATGCACTTGCGCGACCGGAACGCGAAAATGTTGCTCGAAAAGTTTGGTGAGAGGTTCCATGAGTCAACAATGCCCGGCCCGATTCGCCTGCATTCTTCCCAAAGATACCACCTCGCTCCTAAGGATTTTGCAAGCGGTAGAAGACCGGAGTAGCCGAAGTAATCACGGCCCGAACCACCACAGCCTTAGGCGGTGGCCTGTCCACAGATAGACGCCCAAGCCTTATACTGCTGGGTTCCGAATTTCTTCGTTTGGACGAGGAGATCCCGTGCTCACTTTTCGCAGCAGCGTCATTTTTCTTGCCATTGTTTGCGCGGTATCGGTCAGCGTAGCCCAGGACAGCTCGAAACACGAACCCGTGCTCGATATTAACTCGATGGACCGCACGATCGATCCTTGCGTCGATTTCTTTGCCTATTCCTGCGGCGGATGGATCAAAAACAATCCCATCCCGCCGGACCAGTCCTCATGGGACACGTACTCGAAGATGGAGGACGAAAACCGCGGTCGCCTGCGCGGGATCCTGGAAGCAGCATCGCAACCCGACCCGAATCGCAACGCGGTCACACAGAAGATCGGCGACTATTACGCTTCCTGCATGGATGAAAAGGCGATCGAGGCGAAAGGCGCAGAACCGTTGAAACCCACGATGGATCGGATTGCCGCAATGCATTCCAAAGCGCAACTCGCCGATCTTGCCGCATTCATGACCGGCGACAATGTCATCTTCCGTTTTGATTCGCACCAGGACTACCACGACACGACTCAGGTGATCGCCAACGTCGACCAAGGTGGACTCGGACTCCCCGACCGCGATTACTACACCAAGACCGACGCCAAGTCCGAGGAATTGCGCAAGGCGTATCTCGCTCACGTGCAGAAGATGTTTGAACTTCTCGGCGACCAGCCCGAAACTGCTGCCACCGAGGCGCAGACAGTGATGCGAATCGAGACCGCGCTGGCGAGGGGCTCCATGACCCGCGTCGAACGGCGCGATCCAAAGAATCGCGATCATAAGATGGGTATGACAGATTTCGAGAAGATCACGTCTGAATTCCAGTGGGAAACTTACTTCGCTAAGGTCGGGACGCCTTCGCTGCCCTCGCTCAACGTCGCCTCGCCGAGTTTCTTTACTGCCATGAACGACGAATTGCGCCAGGAATCTCTGGCCGACTGGAAAACATACCTGCGCTGGCACTTGGTGCATGCCAATGCGGCGCATCTGTCTTCCGCATTTCTCAACGAGGATTTCGCTTTTTATGGAAAGACGCTTCGTGGTCAGCAGGAACTGAAGCCGCGCTGGAAGCGCTGCACGGAAGAGATTGACGACAACCTCGGCGAAGCTCTCGGCCAGGTCTATGTCGAAAAATATTTCAGTCCCGAGGCGAAGGAGGAGGCGGTCAAGATGGTGAAGGAGATCGAAGCCGCGATGGGAGAGGACCTTCAATCTCTTTCCTGGATGTCACCCGCGACCAAGCAACAGGCGCTGCTGAAGCTGCACAGCATGGCCAACAAGATTGGATATCCAGACAAGTGGCGCGACTATAGCAAGCTTGAAATTATCCGCGGCGACGAACTGGGCAACGTGGAACGCGCCCGCCAGTTCGAATTCAATCGTGATCTCGCGAAGATCGGCAAACCTGTTGACCGCGGCGAATGGTTCATGACTCCGCCGACGGTCAACGCCTACTACGACGATCAGATGAACGACATCAATTTCCCCGCGGGGGTGCTGCAGCCACCGGCGTTTGATCCAGATTCCGACGCTGCTCCGAATTATGGCGATACTGGCGGGACGATCGGCCATGAACTGACGCACGGTTTCGACGATGAAGGCCGCAAATTCGATGCTCACGGAAATCTGCGCGACTGGTGGACTCCGGAGGACGCGAAAGAATTCGAAAAACGCGCCAGTTGCATCTCTGATCAATATTCGAAGTACACCATCATCGATGACATCAAGATCAACGGCAAGCTGACTTTGGGCGAAGACGTTGCCGACCTCGGCGGACTCATTCTCGCCTACATGGCATGGAAAGCCGACACCAAGGGAGAGAACCTGCAGCCGATTGACGGGCTCACGCCCGAGCAGCGATTTTTCGTCGGCTATGGACAAAGTTGGTGCGGTCAGACCCGCGACGAAACCAAGCGACTGCGCGCGACCATTGATCCGCATTCTCCCGAGAAATACCGCACCAACGGCGTGGTGTCGAACATGCCGGAATTTCAGGAAGCGTTCCACTGCAAGTCCGGCTCGCCCATGGTGAACGAGAACAGATGCCGGGTGTGGTAGCGCGCGGATTCGCTTAGAAGCTGTTGCGGCGGGCAGACGTGCTCTTTCGGGGCGTGTAAACTGATGTCGGACCGCTTCCGTTCCCCTGCGGAGGGATGTGTGAGTGGTTGAAACAGTCGGTCTTGAAAACCGATGTACGGGAAACCGTACCGGGGGTTCGAATCCCTCTCCCTCCGCCATTACCTTTGTTATCTAGCACTTACACCTGGGTGATATCTACAGTGATATCAGTTTTCCGAGGTATCGCCCATGCATCGCACCGTAAGTGTTTCAAAGCGTGTCCAAACCCCTGTTGGAAAGCGCTATCTGCCAGTTGTTGAAACCGCGAATGGCCGAATCAAAGCCGACTGGGTTGTGATGGACGGCCAGGAAGAAAAGCATCCAGAAGGCTCCGGACAGCCCCAGGATCAGACGGTTAATCTTTTGAACCTGACGTTGCCGCAGGTGCATTCACTATACTTTTACAATGTCGTGGCCGGAGCGGTCGTTAGCACGATCCGGTCGCCCAATCTTGCCACCGTTCCGCTCGGCAATTGCAGCAGCAGTGGGTGCAGTTACTCCTTTGAGAAACAAGGGTCGACACTGCTCGTTGATCCCGTCCTGCTTTTCACGTGGTACCCGGTTCCATGGGATGCCGAGCGTCCCTATCGGCTAAGTGATCTCGCTCACGTGGGTGTCAACTTTGGTTTGTCGCTTTCGTCGCCTGCGAGCAACTTCTACTTTGGGGCTTCAACGGAGGTTCGGCGGAACATTCAGCTTGTGGGAGGCTTCAATATTGCGAAGATTTCCAAACTCTCCGTGCCGAATGGGACGACTATCACAGTGACGGGAGCCGCCCCCAGCACACCGACACAGCAGCATTTCGCGAAAGGTGCCTTCATCGGTCTAACTTA
>JASHQK010000274.1 GCA_030039195.1 Candidatus Sulfotelmatobacter sp. | reverse complement strand
GGCAACAAAATTCCGCGCAGCCTCCTGCAACAACCGCATCTTGAACTGGCCGGCTGCTTCATAATCGACGCTTTGCAGAGGGAACGTCGGCGCGTTCTCGAACTCGTCCGAGCTCAGAAGCCGCGCGCGAGCCAGCCGATCCAGACTGATGAGCAGGGGATTGCCCGCGCTCGCGGAAAAACATTGAAAGGGCGAGTCGGCATAGCCGGTCGGATTCAGGGGAAGAACCTGCCAAAGCTTCTGACCTGCCGATTCGAGGAAGTCCACAAACCGGTAGGCTTCGGGACCGAAGGCGCCCACGCCGTGCGGACCGGGCAGAGATGTGGGATGAAGCAGGATCCCACTCGATCGCTCAAAACGCATGCCAGAACCATAAACACTTCCCCCGAATCCGCGCAAGCGATCTGACCTGTTGGTAGTCGGTCAGTTTGAAAAGGAAGCAATCCAAACGCGCGACTGCTGCGTCGCAAAACCCGCCCTTCGACGCGCTTCGCTTGCTCAGGGCAGGCCTAAAGACGCTTCGCGCGGATCGCTCAGATCCTTCGCTGCGCAACGGCGGCTTCCTCAGGATGACAACCAAACTGACCCACTACGGGCCTGTTGGCGTTGGCTCACCTTGCGTGTCATCTTGAGCAAGCCAAGGTGCCTTCGGGGATTCCACTTACGTCCTCCTTATGAATTCATTACGCGATTTTTATGGTTTTACTGGTCGAATGGATCAACTCTCTCTGAGGGCGATGCATTGCTGTGCCCGCCTGACGGAGGGTCTTTTTTCGCAGAGCGGCTCATACACGCCGCGGGGGATTTTCATGATCACCAACGCTCAGCGTTTTTCTGGCATTCTCGCAACCACGACCGCCATCCTCGTCCTGACTCTCGCTTTCTGTTTGGCTTCGGTTTCAGGATGTGAAGCGCAGGCCCAGGCATCGGCCCCGGCTACCATCGCGTCGCTTCACTCAGATAATTCGACCACGACTCCCGCTGCTGCTTCTAGGCAGCCGGCCGCGTCCAGCAACGCAAATGCGACCGCGCCGGACCCGGAGATCCCTCGGGCCATTGCAAGAGAACTGGCGGAGATGAAGGCAGAGATTGAAGAACTGAAGGCGGAACTGCGCAGTCTCACCACCGTGGCGCCGGCCGCGAGCGCCTCTTCAGCGCCGCCGCATGCGGCGGAATCTGCGGTTGCCGCCGCTCCAACGCCCCAGCCCGCGCCACCGGCGCCAGTTGCACCGGCTGTAACGTCGCCCGTCATCGCGGCGTCAGCCCCTGCGCCTGCGGTACTTGCCGTCGCGCCCGCAACGGCTGCCGCATCCGTTGAGCCCGCGGCAGAGGCCATGGCCGCGCAAGCCAACACCGAGGCTGCCGCGGCCACCAAGCCGGCCAAGCCGGACCCGTTTTCTCTTTACGACTACACCTGGCTGACGGGCAATCCGCGCATCAAGGAAATTCCTTTTGACTCAAAATTTTTCTCGCCTGAAATCCGTTTCGACGTGGAGTACACGTATGACTTCAACCATCCTGCCGACGACACGATCGGCGGATCGAGCGAGATCTTCCGCGCCCAGGAATTCCAGGTCACGCAAGCCGGCGTAGGTGGCGATTTCCATTGGAACAACGTGCAGGGCCGCTTCATGACGCAGTTCGGAATGTATTCGGAAACGACGCCGCGCAATGACGCCAGCCCGGCCCGCGGCGGCTGGGACCTCGACACCGCCTACCGCTATGTTTCCGAAGCCTACGGCGGATATCACATCAACGCGCTCAACGGCATCAACGTGCAGGCCGGCATTTTCATGTCGTATATCGGCCTGTTCAGCTATTACCAGTTCGACAACTGGGCCTATCAGCCGTCCTACGTTTCTTCCAACACGCCATGGTTCTTCAACGGCATGCGTGTACAGATATTCCCCACTCCCAAGCTGAAGATCGAGCCCTGGCTCATCAATGGATGGCAATCCTACGGCCGATTCAACAACCGGCCGGGAGTCGGTGGGCAGATTCTGTGGCGTCCGAATGGATGGTTCTCATTCGTCGGCAATCAGTACGGCCTGGGCGCCGACGATCTCGGCGTTGCCGGCAGAATTCGTTATCACACCGACGACAGCATCCAGGTGAAATACTATGACCGCCCTGGCGAGTATCTCGACAAGATGGCTTTCACCCTCACCGGCGACGCGGGATGCGAACACGGCGGCGATCCGGTCGCTGGAACTGCCGTGAGCTGCGACACCGACGGGAAGAAAATCGTGAACGGAGTGTCCTACGTTACGCCGAAGCAGTCTTTCCTCGGCTACATGGTCTACAACCGCTGGTGGTTCAAGAAGGATGTGTATGCGGTGACCCTCGGAGGCGGGAAGATCAACAATCCTGGGCGTTATCTCGTGCTCCTGCCCCCGATCGACGGCGCAACGGCAATCACCGGAACACCGTACTTCACCGAGAACCCCGGCAATCCGTTCAAGGCGTGGGATGCTTCGTTCACGTTCGATTACATGCCGAGCCAGTACATTACGTTCCGCTCGGAATACAACCACCGCGCGGCCAATGTGCCCTATTTCACTGGTCGTGGAGGAATCACGCCGCCGGGCGGCGACAACGGCAATCCCGGAGCCATTGTTCCCGGCTGGACTCCGGACCTGGTTCGCGATGAAAACCGGATGACCTTCGCGATCCTGGTCATGTTCTAGGCAGCTGCAAGAAGTCGATGAATGCCGGGCGCCGCGCTGGCGGAGCCCGGCTTCGTGTTTAAGAAATCTGGCGCCAAGCGGGCCAGAGCCCACGGCGGGAAATGACCCCCGACCACCACGACTACTTCGTCTTCAGGTTATCGGTGTTGCGAATAAAGTCGGCAACGTTGTCGTGAATCTGTTTCAGTGAGGCCTCATGGGCATAGACCATGTGGCCCGATTCGTAAAATTTGAATTCGATGTTCTTCTCTAAATTCGCCGGAATCGGCAGATGCTGCATTTCGTAGACGCCCTCATAGAATGGCGTGGCCAGATCGAAATAGCCCGCGTTTAAAAGCACCTTCAGCTGCGGGTTATATTTCATCGCGGTTGCCAGATCGAGCATCACGTTGGGTGTGCCGGGAAAAGCAAAAGGAACGCCCGGCGGCTTGTGTTGCATGCTCCAGTAGCGGAAGAGCTCGATCTCCGGCTTGTATTCCTTGTTCTCGCCGTATTTGAGATCTTTTCGCACATAATCGTTAAATGCAGAAACATAGGCAGAAGAGATCGCCGCAGATTGGGGATCGTATTCGGCGTCTTTGCTCAGCGGATCCATCGTGGGGCCGGAAAAGCGCGTGTCCAGCCGGCCGGTGGTCAGATCGTTATCATCCTGCAGGTTCTTCTCGAATTCTCCCCCGTTGATCCGGAGATTGGCCTTCTGGATGTAAGCGACAGAAAGGCCGGTGTATTGATGAAGCTTCTCGGCAATCGCCTGGCGCTGATCCGCCGGAAGCGAGGAACCGGCTTGCAAAGCGAGGGCGTAGTCGTTCATGGCAAAGTGCTCGACTTCCGTGAGCAGCGACGCGAGATCGGGGTGCGGCTCCGGCAGCTTGTGGTGATACCAGGCAGTCGCAGCGTAAGTGGGAAGATTGAGCTGAAATGCCAGGTCAACCCCGGGATTGATATCGGGGAAGTCCGAATCGAGCGAGAAATTCAGAATCTGTGAGAGAAGGATCACACCGTTGAAGTCCACAGAACGCTGGGTTTCGAGAATGTTGCTGAGAACCGCCGATCGAGTCGTGCCGTAGCTTTCGCCAAACAGATATTTGGGAGAATTCCAGCGGCTGTATTTTGAGAGAAACTGCACAATGAAATCAGAAAAAGCCCAGGCATCCGGATCGACGCCATAGAAGTTTTTCTCTTTGTCCTTGCCGGTGATCCGGCTGAAGCCGGTTCCGGGGGCGTCGACGAAAACCAGGTCGCTGGCATCGAGCAGGCTGTAGTCGTTGTTCACCAGCGAATAGGGCGCGGCCGGAGTATGGCTATCGTCGGCGGTGACGACACGCCTGGGGCCGAATGCCCCCATGTGCAGCCACACGGTCGAAGAACCGGGGCCACCGTTATAGAGAAAGGTGAGCGGGCGCGGCGCGCCTTTCGTGTCCGATTTGAAATACGCGACATAGAACATGCTGGCTTCGGCTGGCTTGTTCTTGGGATCAGGATCGG
>JASHQK010000273.1 GCA_030039195.1 Candidatus Sulfotelmatobacter sp. | reverse complement strand
TTCGATTACAAGACGCGGCTGTACTTCGGACAACTGACAAAGTAGCAGGCCGATTTCCCGAATCTCATACGCAACTCAGTCCGCCAATTGCGGATCTGCGTACTTCAGCCCGTAAATCACGCCACGTAGCTCGGCCAGCCCCTTCAATCTGCCAATCAGCGAGTAACCGGGATTAGTTCGCCGCGAGATATCGTCGGCCAGCAGATGGCCGTGGTCGGGCCGCATGGGAATTTCGTGGTCCGGCCGATCGCATTTTCGACGGCGCGATTCCTCGCGCAAAAGCGCAGAGATCACGCCGACCATATCCGAACTGCCGTTCAAATGCTCGGCTTCATAAAATGATCCGTCGGGCTCGCGCATCACTTGCCGCAGATGCACGAAGTGAATGCGGGGAGCGAATTCGCGGACCATCGCGACGAGGTCGTTGTCGGCACGCGCACCGTAAGATCCCACACAGAAGGTGAGTCCATTAGCTTGGGAATCGATGCCGGCCAGGATCGCACGCGCGTCGTCCGCCGTCGAAACCACGCGCGGCAAGCCGAACAGGGACCACGGCGGGTCATCCGGATGAATCGCCAGACGTACACCCAGTTCCTCGGCTACCGGCACAACTTCCTTCAGAAACGCGATCAGGTTGGCGCGCAAGTCGCAGGGCTTCACGCCTTCGTACTCCGCGGTCCGCTTCTGCAAGCTGGCACGATCGTACGACCCTTCTCCACCGGGCAATCCCGCAATGATGGTTTGCTCGAGTTCATCGCGGCGGGCGGGCGTCATCTGTTCATAACGCGCACGCGCCGCGGCGATCCGTTCCGCCGAGTAATCTTTTTCAGCCTTGGAACGGCGAAGAATGAACAAATCGTACGCTGCGAAATCGGTGACATCGAAGCGTAGTGCGTAACCCGTACTCGGAAGCTTCCAGCGCAAGTCGGTTCGCGTCCAGTCGACGACCGGCATGAAGTTGTAACAAACGACCTTAACGCCCCCCTGCGCGATCGCTCGCAACGAGTCTTTCCACGCATCCGTGAAATGACAAAACGGTCCGGTCCGCAGCTTGATGGAGTTATGGATCGGGATGCTTTCGACCACCGACCAGGTCAATCCCGCAGCTTCGATCTGCGCTTTGCGTTTGCGCACTTCATCAATGGGCCAAGCCTCACCCGTATAAAGATGATGCAAAGCGGAAACGACACCGGTGGCGCCAGCCTGCTTGACGTGCTCGAGCGAGACGGGATCCTGCGGTCCAAACCATCGCCAGGTCGGTTGCACGCGGCTATTGTAAAGCGCGCGGTGGCCAGGGCGGCAATTCGTGGCAAACGGGATTCAGAGTTTGCTGACAGCCGTTCATGCACATTCGGGCCATCAACATGAATCCGCCCGAACCTCAAATGCTAGAATCGTCGTGGCCTCACGAGTTGTAGTTCCCGATTCTGAGCCGCCTATCCTCCGTCGAAATCTCCTGAACTGATGCGCCAATTTCTTGAACTCCTCCGGCGGAATCGCAACTATCGCTACACCTGGATGGGACAGGTCGTCAGCGAGATTGGCGATCAGTTCAACAACATCGCCGTCTTCTCGCTGGCCATGCTGCTTACGCGCTCGGGCCTCGTCGTGACGGGCATTATGCTGGCTCGAGCCATCCCTGCGGTAACCGTAGGACCTCTCGCCGGCGTGCTTCTCGATCGCTTCGACCGCAAGCTGATCATGATCACCAGCGATCTCGTCCGTGCCGTCGTTGCGCTTGGATTCATTCTTGCCCTTAGCCATCAGGCAAGTTGGCTGCTCTACTTCTTCAGTGCGCTGCTCATGGTAGCGTCGCCGTTTTTTACCGCCGGACGCTCCGCGATTCTGCCCACGATTGCAAGCCCGGAAGAACTTCACACCGCAAACTCGCTGACCCAGACGACGCAGTGGACAACGCTGACAGTCGGCACATTCTTAGGGGCGACCGTAATCGCCATTGGCTACAAGTGGGCCTTCGTCTTTAATGCACTCTCCTTCGTCTTCTCTGCCTGGGCAATCGGGAACTTGCGTGCTCCCAAGGGACAAGATTTCCGTTCCGCCCCCAAAGATTTGACTGAAGCCGATGTTGTCCGTCCCTGGCATGAATATCGAGAGGGCCTGCGCTACATGCGATCGGTTCCGTTGGTTCTCGCCATCGCCCTGCTCTCGGTCGGCTGGGCCACGGGCGGAGGCGCGGCGCAGATTTTGTTCACGCTCTTCGGCGAGGTCGTCTTTAACGGCGGTGCCGCCGGGATTGGCGTCATTTGGGGATGCGCCGGCGTCGGTTTGCTGCTCGGAGGCGCGTTAGCGCACTGGCTCGGCGCTCGTCTTTCATTTCCGACCTATAAACACCTCGTCTTCATTGATTACATCGTCCACGGCGCCGCCTACGTGCTGTTCAGCCAGGCGAAGCGGTTTGAAATGGCTCTCGTCTTCATCATGCTTTCGCGGGCGTCGATCGCCATCAACTCTGTGCTGAACTATTCCTATCTGCTGCGCACCGTCTCGAATCAGTATCGCGGCCGGGTCTTCGCCACGATGGAGACCCTGACCTGGGCCATGATGATGATCTCCATGATGGGAGCTGGCATCGCTTCCACGCATTACAGTCCGCGGACGATCGGCGCGGTCGCAGGATTGCTGAGCTCGACTACCGCGATTTTCTGGGGTTGGGCCAACTGGACTGGAAAGCTGCCTCTTCCTGAGTTCGCCGGAGTCGACCGCGACAGTCTGGAAGTCCATGGCGACCCCGTGGCCTAAGGAAACTCTGATTAAGTCATGTCTTGAAAGGGGCGGTCTTCAAGGCCGTCCGCTAGTTTTTCTTCGCGGTCCTTCGTGTCCTTTGTGGTTAATTAGGACACTACGAAATCGACCAGTTCGTTGACTTGCAATGAGAGCCCACCTAATATCTTGGCGTTGTCAGCTGACAAGCGTCCGATGAAGTTGAGCTGGAAAAACTAGGTATTCGAAATCGGAGACCCTGATTCGTGAACCCGTACGCATGGCTGCCACCCGATGCCGTGAATATCGTTCTGGTTCTTTTCCTCTCCTTTCTTATCGGCTTTGAGCGTGAGGAACACAAGGCAGCAGGCTCGTTTTACGCTTTCGGCGGGGTACGTACGTTTCCTCTGATCGGATTGATCGGTTACTCGGTCGCGCTTCTGTCTGGCACACAGTTCGTCCCCTTGATCCTCGGTTTTCTGGTGGTCGGCAGTTTTCTTCTGCTGTCCTATTGGCACAAGTTGAAATGTTCAGAAGCTGCTGGCGTCACTACCGAGATGTCCGGATTGGCCACCTTCCTGGTCGGCGCGCTGGTTTATTACCGGCATTATTGGATTGCCACGGCTCTTAGCGTCGCCAGTCTCCTCCTACTTGAACTGAAAGTTGCTCTCGAGAAGCTCGCGGATCGCATTCCCGCTGAAGAGATTTTCACTTTCGCCAAATTTCTTCTGTTGACGGCGGTAATCCTCCCAATCCTTCCCAAGGAAGAACTCGGAAGATTTCACATCAATCCCTTCAAGACCTGGCTGGTGGTTGTCGCCGTAAGCACGATTTCCTACGGCAGCTATGTCATACAGAAGCTGACCAAACAACGCGGCGGAGTGGTGCTCGCCGCGATTTTAGGCGGAGCGTACTCGTCAACGGTGACTACTGTCGTCATGGCGCGAAGAGCGGCCCACGAGCAGGAGCACCCGCATCTTTTCGGTGGCAGCATTTTGATTGCCTCCGGCGTCATGTATCTGCGGCTGGCGGCTCTGGTTGCGCTTTTCAATCGTCGTCTGGTCGTCACATTAGCTCCATTCTTTCTCATACTGGCAGGCGCTGCCATGCTGGGCGGCTGGTTCTGGTCGCGCAGACCCGATGTCTCAGCCTCCGAAATCAAACGCGAATTCGAGCCCAAGAATCCCTTGGAATTACTCGCCGCTTTTCTTTTTGCCCTTTTGTTCCTGCTCATGGTCATCGCAACCCAACTCGCTGTCACCTATCTGGGCAAAGCCGGAGTCGATACGCTCGCTGCAATCATGGGAGTCACGGATGTGGACCCGTTCATCATGGGGATGACGCAGGCTGCGGGAGTCGTTACGCCGCTCAAAGTTGCCGCCGTCGCCGTGCTCATTGCCGCGGCCAGCAACAACCTGGTCAAGGGCATCTACGCTTATTGTCTGGCAGATAGGAAGACGGGCCTGCAAAGCCTCTGTTTACTGGGAGGTCTGGCCGCACTCGGCCTCGCTCCGATGTTCTGGTTGTAATGTGTCGCGACTTGCCAGGGAAAACTTGGAGTGATCCATCGTCGCTGCGTCCCCGCTGACATACTATGCAGTAAGCGGATATGCGTCGACGGGGAGGTGGGTCTTGCAACTGGGACTCCGCAAAACATTCAAGGTGTTTGCTCCGGGCAGCTCTCTGCATCGTCGAGTTGCCTATAGCCTCGCAATCGTGAGACTCGTCCTCGTGCCGGTCATCTTCCTGGCGGTCTACTACCTGTATGAGATGGGGATGATCGTCGATCGAATCGTCAATGTGGATGCTCCCGCCACGACTTTCGCTGAACAGATTTCCGTGCACATGCTCGACGCTCGCCGCGCCGAGCGAAGTTATTTTCTGCTGCGAGATCCAGAATTCCTTAACGCCAATCAGTCAGCGCTCACCCAGGTTCAGCAGATTGCCGGCAAGATTCGCGACCTTGTACCCGAGGAACAACCTTTCACCGCAGCCGTATTGGAGAACGCCAAGCTGTATCAGCAACAATTCAACGACGCGGTCGCCTTGGCGCGAGAGCCCGGGGGAACGGCTGCAGAGCGTGTTCAGCGAGTCGTGCAGGCTTACGAGGCAGATCTCAACGATCTCTTGAAACAGGCGCGACACAGGACCCGGGCACAGCTCATCGACAACCTTCGCACCCAGGTCGGATCCTTCGATACCCAAATCACCAATACGATGGAGGCCGGCGATCCGACCCTGCGCCGGGTTGCACCCGCTCTTCAATCCTCCAGCGAGCTGGTGCTGCGCACGGCTTCTGAACTCGAGACCCGTAGCTGGCAACGTGTGCAGCATGATCACGCTGAGGCTCGGAATCTTCTTTATCGCGCGGAATGGGTGCTAAGCATCGTATCCGCGCTCACATTTCTGCTGAGTGTTTGGATCAGCTTTGTCCTGCCGCGCCAGGTCGTGAAACCCTTGGTCGAGCTCAGAGAAGCCGTCGATCGCGCAGCCTCGGGAGATTATCTGATCGATTTCCAACTTCAGGGTAAGGGCGAAGTCGTAGATCTCGCAAAAAGTGTGCGTAATCTGATTGCCCACGTGCGGCAAGCCGTTTAAGACGCGCCGCGGGCTGCGAACTCAATGTCGCGGTATGTGGAGGAACGTGATTCACCCACCATCGCTGCGTGCCCAATCACCGCTCGCTGTACGATGGTCGGCCAGATCGCGTGCCGCAACTTGCGTCGCAATTCGGTAGTGGTGCAGTTTAACTGTCATCCCGAGCAAGCGTTCTGTGCGCAGCGAAGACCCTGTCCTGAGCGAAGTCGAAGGAATCTGGGTGATCCGCGCGAAGCGTCTTTGAGCCTGCCCTGAGCAAGCGCAGCGCGTCCAAGGGCGGGGTTTGCGACGCAGTCCTCGCGCGTTTGGATCGCTTCCCTTCAAACTGCACCACTCCTCGAAAATCCGGACAGCCCGGTTTTCCTCACTTTTCCACAAACACATTCACAGATATTTTGTTTTTGCACCAAGATTTTCGTTGACACCGACTCTGCAACTATTTAACTTGCCCTACGTCGACGGCTGAAAGGGTTAGCGAAATAAACCTTGCTGATCCGAAGTAGGCTGAGTGATTCGCTCGGCAGGGTGACCTGAAGGGCGACCAAACCCGAAAAAACCGACTGACTCTGCGAGGAGCAGTTGGGGTTTGAGCTGCGAAAGCAGCAATCACATCAGGGGCTGCGATGGTGCGTGCATCCATGCCGTCAACTCCCTCGCAGGAGTTGGCAGCTAGAGCATAACCAAAATCGCAGCCTTTCTTATTTTCCCCAACCTCCAGCATTTCTCGGCACTCAAGCGATAGCGAACTGAAGTGTGCGTATTTCTAAGGGCGCTCCGGCATTAGGAGCCATAGAAGCGACGGACGCAGAAAGTCTCGCGAACGGTCGACTTCCGATGCGATTAGAGTCCAAAGTATCTAACCGAGCTGCCGCTCGGCTGGAACTCATTCGAATTAAAGGGCTTTTTGTTTTTCGGCTCCGAGACGATCCCACCCCGAGATTCTCTATTGCGTCCCCACAGGACGTGATATGCTTCTAGAAGTTTTTTACCCCCGATTCTCCCCCGATTGCGTTCCGCACTAAATAGCCAGTTCATTAATCCTATGACCAATACTGTAATTGTCGGTGCCGGGCCTTACGGGCTTTCGCTTGCGGCGTATTTGCGGCATGCCGGAGTTCCCTTCCGCATCTTTGGCCGTCCTATGGACAGCTGGCGAGCGCACATGCCGAAGGGCATGTGCCTGAAATCAGATGGATTCGCGTCCAATATCTACGACCCGAGAAATCAATTCACCCTGCAGAAATTTTGTGCCGAACGCGGGATCCCCTACAGTGACACGGGACTTCCGGTTCAACTCGAAACCTTCTGCGATTACGGGCTCGCATTCAAGCAGCGGATGGTGCCGGAGCTCGACGACAAGTTGGTTGTTTCGATTGAGCAGATTCCGCAAGGCTACAAGCTGCGCATCGACGATGGCGAGATCATCACCGCCCGCACCGTTGTGCTGGCCGTCGGAATCACCCACTTCGAGTATGTGCCCGAGGTTTTGGCTCATCTACCGGCGGAATTCTTGTCTCACAGTGCGCGGCACAACGATCCGAAGGATTTCACCGGACGCGACGTGGTCGTCGTCGGCGCCGGAGCTTCTGCGCTCGACTGGGCTGGACTGCTCCACGAGGCTGGAGTGAGCGTGCAACTCGTGGCACGGCGCAGCGCTCTGAAATTTCACGGCAAACCCACCGGCCAGCCTCGCTCGCTGTGGGAACGAATCCAGAAACCCCAAACCGGCCTTGGACCCGGCTGGCGTTCCAGCTTTTACGCCAACGCGCCCGCAATGTTCCACCGCCTTCCCGAGAACCTGCGCCTGGAAATCGTAAAACGCACGCTCGGTCCATCAGGTGGATGGTTCATCCGAGATAAAGTGATGGGCAAGATACCGCTTTCACTGGGCTATACAGTCGAATCTGCCAACGTGCACGGAAATCAGGTTGTGCTGCGCTTGCGCGGCCAGGATGGCACGGAGAAGCTCATCCCCGCCGATCACGTCATCGCGGCGACCGGATACAAAGTGCAGATCGACAGCCTGAAGTTCCTGAGCTCCGATATTCGCTCCAGACTGACAGCCGTGGAAGGGGCGCCCGAACTCTCGTCGGACTTCGAGTCATCCCTGCCGGGCCTCTATTTCGTTGGCGTTGCTTCCGCCAACAGCTTCGGCCCGGTCATGCGTTTCGCGTTCGGGGCCGAATTCGCGGCTCGCACCGTCAGTCGCGCACTCTCGAAATCTCTGTTGCACGAGCCAGTTTCAGAGTCCGCTCGAGAACTGATGACTTCGGCGAAATAGGACCTGGGCGCGTGGCAAGCGACGAGCCCTCGCCTTCGGTTCCATGATATTTTGCTGATCGGATGAAACCAGAAACGATCGCAATCCACGTCGGGTATGAGGGCGATCCCACCACAAAAGCGGTGGCCGTGCCCATATACCAGACTGTAGCTTTCGAGTTCGACAGCGCCGAGCACGGAGCGGCACTGTTCAATCTCGAAGTCCAGGGCAACATCTACACTCGAATCGGGAA
>JASHQK010000272.1 GCA_030039195.1 Candidatus Sulfotelmatobacter sp. | reverse complement strand
GAAGATACGCGCATGACGGAAAATTGTTCGATGCATGCGGGCGCGACCAGCTTTCGTCTTGGCTTGCGCGGCATGCCCGCCACGGCCGAAGCCAGCATTGTGGATCGAGACGTCACACTTGCGATGCAGGTTCGCGAATCGCGCCTGCATGTCGCACATCTTTCCACGGCCGATGCTCTAAAAGCCGTGCGCCGTGGCAGGCGCGCCAAAGCCCGCGTGACCTGCGAAGTGACGCCGCACCATTTCACACTCATCGACGAGAACGTCGGCCAGTACGACACGAACTTCAAGATGAATCCGCCGCTGCGCTCAGCTGCAGATCGAGAAGCGATTCTGGTAGCGCTCGCCGATGGCACTGTCGATGCGATTGCGACCGACCACGCGCCGCACGCGTTGCATGAAAAGCAGGTCGAATTTGACCGCGCTGCGTTCGGTGTTACCGGGCTGGAAACAGCGTTAGCGCTGGCGATCACCAAGCTTCATCGCGAGCACAAGATTCCGCTGACACGAATTGTTGAACTATTCACTGCGGGTCCGGCGCGAGTTTTTGGCCTGCGCGGGCGAGGGTCGTTGGCACTCGGCAGTCACGCCGATGTGACCATCTTCGATCCCGGGAAGCGGTGGACATTTGAAGCGGCGAAATCGCGTTCGTTGTCGCACAATTCGCCATTTGATGGCTGGCAGCTGATGGGAAAAGTCGCAGCGACGATTGTGGGCGGGAGGATTGTTTACCGCGCCGATTAACGGAACTCTCAGGATGCCAGAGACTGCTCGGATCAAGGTGCAAAGCGCGGAACCGCCGCGCGTCCTCCAGAACCTGGTCTGCCCGGCCCTTCGCCAAATCCAGCACCAGGGCCGCGCCGTGCGCAACTTGCCCGACCAATACGTGAGCCCACTGCGCTCCGCCCTCGTGATACCAGCCGTTCAACCCGAGAGCGAGCACGCTGGCTGCCAGCCATCCCCATGCTCGTGTCGCTTTCATGGCCCTACCCTCCTCTCTTGGCTGATCCGGGCTCACCGAAACCCGCCTTGTTCTTTGCAGCCCCCCGGCTTTTAAGCCGGCGGGGCGAGGGATCTCGGGTGCCGACAGTTTCGTCGCAGGAGATCCCTCCGCCGTCCGGCTGCCGCCTCTCCGTTCGACCGCAACGCTCCACGGAGGTCACCGCTACTTCTGCTTCGCGATCGGCGGCGGCACTACCTCCTGCAGTCTGGGGTTGTCACGCATCCGGCTGAAGTCCTCATCCCGGTAAACATTCGCCAGATAGCGGTAACCGTCTTCTTTCGCTTTCCTCAGGCATTGCAGGCAGTTCTCAACGTCTCCGCGCTTGGCGTAGATTTTCGCCAGCAAATAAGCGTACTGGGCGCGCTCTTCAGGACTCGCGATCTGGGCGGTGACTCCAACTCTCGAATCGGTCTGCAATGCATTTGGATCCAGCTCCACGGCGCGCGTATATTCGGCGACCGCCTGGTCCAATTTTTTCTGGCTAAGCCAAGCGGCTCCCAGATTGATATGGAAGGTCGCACGCGTCTCTTCCAGAGCGACGGCTTTCTTGAAATACTTCGCCGCGGAGGAGTAGTTCTTCCTCAAATACTCGACGGCGCCAATGTTGTTGACAGCATCAGCAAAGCGATCGTCTCTCTTAACCGCTTTTTCAAAGTAGGCTCGCGCCGCTTTGTAATCATCTTTCTTCAACTCCGTCAGTCCGAGTTTGTTGTACAGCAAGGCGTTTTTGCCATCTTTGCGCACGGCGGCGCGCAGATACCGAATCGCAATGTCGTAGTTTTTCTGGCTGCGGGCCTGGTCTGCGGCCTTTTCCAGATCGGCGACAGTCATGGAATCCATTCCGACGTTGTTCTGATCCGGAGCGGGCGCAGCAGCGCTGTACCTGCAGAGCATCGTCAGAATCGCCAGCAGGGCAATTCTGAGAGTCTTGCTTTTCATATCAGCCTCTTTTCCTTGGAGTTGCTTCGGCTCCGGTTCTGGGCTGTCCCATGCCCCGGCGATTTGCACTCCGCAACTGCCCCAGTTATGCGCCGAACACGTGCTTGCCACAACGCTATAGCTGCTACGCGGCGGTTAAGGCCCAGCAGTTACAAGCTCGGAGGCGATATTTCCTCTGGGTGCAATGCGTTGGCGAGAGTCGCGAGGCTTGGTTGATATCCCCAGATGTGTGAACGCAGAGGGTTACAGCGGGTTACGTAACCGTTAGCAGGGAACGATTCCGCGCGAGCGGGTGTATAACGTAGGCAGAAGGCGCAGAGTGCAAGCCAGGGAGGGTCCAGGTGCCTTCGCTCACAGAAGAATCGAAGCTTTGGGAGGCGGAGCGAGCCGAGTTACATAGCATTTTGCACTCGCCGCTTTTCGCTCGATCGCCGACACTTACCCACCTGCTCTCCTATCTTTGCGAAAAGACCTTTGCCGGAGAGACCGATCAAATCAAAGAGTATTCGGTTGCACTCGATGTCTTTGACCGGCGCGATTCTTTCGATCAGGATACGGATTCGATCGTACGCGTACAGGCCAACCGTCTGCGCAAGCGGTTGAACGAGTATTACGCGGCCGAGGGTGCGAGTCATGTGCTTCGCATCATTATTCCCGTGGGGCAATATGTACCTGTTTTCCAGAAGGCGACTGCTAACAGCCTCGAGAGTCCCGCTTTCAAGCCAGTTGAGAATGGAAATCACGGAGAAATTCCCAAGCCGGCGCTGAGGCGTTTAGAGGGACTGTGGTACTTTGCTGCAATCGTTGTACTGCTGGCGGGATTGGTGTTCGCACTGTTCCGCTCGCGACGCAACTCCGAGCCTGCGCCGATCCCAGCGTCTTCGGGGCCTTCTTACTCCCA
>JASHQK010000271.1 GCA_030039195.1 Candidatus Sulfotelmatobacter sp. | reverse complement strand
GACCAACACGCAGCCCAGAGCCAGCAGGCACTGGAAAGAGCTAAATCGGTGTCTCCGACTACCCAGAGTCGACTTTCGCCATAGCCGGTAAGCCGGTATGGCGAGCAGCAGCCATGCGAGATTGAGCAACAGTTCCACGAAGATGACAAACGCCCTGAACTCTGTAAGCCGGGAACTGGTTAGTTTTTCAGAAATTCGGAATCGAAGTCAACGTGACCTCCGTGTGGATGACTTGATCCAACCACAAAGGCCGTGAAGGAACACGAAGGGAACAAGGCCTCGTTTTCCTTCGTGTCTTTGATGGTTTAGCGTCCGTTTTAAAACAGGTATTGGGAGGAGCACGGCCTTTAGCCGTGCCGCTGACGGCTGACAAAGACGTGGCTTTAGCGCACCAGCCGGTTATGGGCCGACAGCGATCTGCAACGAATGCGTTTGCAGTTGCTCGCGATAAATCACATTCTTGGGTGCGACTTCGCCCACCACGTCGACGTAAACAACATAGGCGCCGCGCGCCAACGTGTCGCCAAACGGCAATTCCTGTCCGACGGTGCCTCTGCGCAGGCGGAAGTGCTGGTAGCCGATCGCGGTGGCCCGTCCGTTCGGCGCCACGGCCAGAACAACAAACGTCAAATCCATGTCGTCGAGCGTCTGGTTCGAAACCTCCACGCTACCGTCGATTCGATTACCGTTTACGTGAGCTACCGACTTCCACCTGACTTCCAGAGCCGAGTGTACGACCAGAACGAATTCTTTCTGCGCGCGCTGGCCGCTGCCGTCGCGAACGGAAATCGTGAACCGGAACTCCCCGCCGCTCCGCGCTGCGCCATGAAGCAAGCCGTTCGCTTCCAATTCGATTCCCGGCGGCAGCGCCCCTTTCTCCACACGCCAGTGGAGGGGCAGCGTGCCGCCGCTCGTCGTGAACCGAACTTCGTAGTACGCCAATGGGCTGGTTGCCGGCAGTTCGGAATCATTAAGGATGTTCAGACCTGCATCCGGCGGCGCTTCCGCCGGAACTTGTCCCCGGGCGAATCCCGCTCCGTCGCGGGCAGGAAGCAGTTCGGCGGCGACGGCACAACAGCAAATCGCGAGCAAGCAGCTGACGGTCCATCGCAGCCATCGCTTCCAGTACATTCCGTAGTTTCCCTTCCGAATCACGCCGATCGTTCCCAAGAACGCTCGGTACCCCGCTTCTTGCGCCATCACTCTTTTGGTTCGTCTTCTGTGCGAACCTTGTTTAGGATGCATTATGCGAAGGAGAACGTCATGGCGAAAGATGCTGGTCTGGTGCAGGTACCGAGTCGTCATACCATAGAACAGAGTGTCGAGCGACTGCAGCAGGCCTTTACCGAAAAGGGCCTCAAAATCTTCACCATTATCGATCATAGCGGGGAGGCAGAAAAAGTGGGCTTGGCTATGCGGCCGACCAAGGTGGTGCTCTTTGGCAGTCCGAAAGCTGGAACACCCCTGATGGTGGCAGCTCCCAGCCTGGCCATCGATCTGCCGTTAAAGGCGCTCGTCGCCGAAGACGCCGCGGGCAAAGTATGGGTCACATACAACAGTCCCGAATACTTGCGTGAGCGGCACGGATTTCCCGCCGATCTCGTCAAGAATCTTGCCGGCGCGGGAGCGTTGATCGAAAAAGCTGTGGAATAATGCTCTGCGGAGCGCTTGTGACATCGAGCGAAAACCCTAACCCGAATCGTGCCCGCGATCATCTGGCCAACGAACGCACCTTTTTGGCTTGGGTGCGCACCGGAGCGGCGATCGTCATTTTTGGGTTCGCCATCGGACGTTTTTCCATCGCCATACGCCAGTTTACGGCCTTCATCGGCCATCCCGTGCGAACTGCCGGTATTTCCGTCTGGATGGGCGCCGGTGCAATCATCAGCGGAGTATTGCTGGTCATTACCGGCCTGATTCGCTATCGCAAAACGCGGGCGCAGTTGGACACGGGAACTTTCGAACCCGCGGGCTTCGTGCTCGACCTGGTAACGATTCTGACGGCATTGTTCGGTTTGGCTTTGGTTGCCTATTTGGTTTACATAGAAAAGAGCTTCCGTTAAGAAATCCCGGCCAGCAGCTGGGCCGGCTCACATTTCCATGGGACCACCAGACAAAAATATGGCGAACGATCAAGAGAAAGAAGCCGCAGCACGCGCCAGTTTGCGATTCATCAAAGACGGGCAAGTGGTCGGACTGGGTTCGGGATCGACCGCGACCCACTTCATCAAGCTATTGGGAGAAGAGGTCAGGAAGGGACTGCGCATTCGAGGCATCCCCACTTCCGTCAATTCCAAGGCACTCGCCGAGAGTTTGGGAATCCCGCTGACGACGCTCGATGAATGTCAGGAGATTGCCGTCACCGTCGACGGAGCCGACGAAGTCGATCCCAAATTGCGGCTCATCAAAGGCGGAGGTGGTGCCCTGCTACGAGAGAAGATTGTCGCCTCAGCTTCGCGCCAGTTGGTGATTGTGGCCGATGGATCGAAGCAGGTCGAGAAGCTGGGGAAATTTCCATTGCCCGTGGAAGTGATTCGCTTCGCACAGGCGCTCGTTTCCAAGCGGATTGCGGCGCTCGGCGCCCGCGTCCAGCTTCGAACCTCGCCCGACGGCACGCCTTTCCTAACCGACGAGCACAACCACATCCTCGATTGTCACTTCGGCGAAATCGCCGATCCGGACGCATTGGCGCGCGAGCTAAGCGATATGCCGGGGGTGGTGGAGCACGGATTGTTCATTGGAATGGCCAGCGTAGTCTTATTGGCCGGTGGCGGTGAGATCGTAGAGTTGCGGCGTTGATCATGGCAGAGCGAATGTCAGCGGGAGCACAGGCGCGCGGTTGGCAGGGCCAGTCTCGGCGGCAAACGCCGCGATTTCACCTACACGCGCCAGTTGATGTCACCATCCTGCGTTCCGGCATTCCACAGGCTGTGCCCGGACGCTCGGTGAACCTCGGCGAACGTGGCATTGCGGCCATCATTGCCGGAGAACTGGTCGACGGCGAAATCGTCGGAGTTGAGCTGCATCTGCCGCTGTCCTCTGATTCCTTGCGCACGCGAGCCAGAGTTCGCTACCAGGACAACCTTCGCTGCGGTCTTGAGTTCCTCGGTCTGTCGGCGCAGCAACGGGCGGCCATTGGCGAGTGGGCCAGGCGAACAAAAGCTGATGCCGAAACGGAACCGGGGACCGCTGAAATCTCCAGCGAAGAACCGACTGCGACTGCGAACGCAGCGGCACCGTCCCGCAAGAAAACATGGGCCAGAGTGGGATGGGTTTTGGCGTTGTTGTTGATTTTCGCCGCTGCGGCTGCGTTCTGGTGGAAATGGAACCGCGGCTGGAGTGACCTGGAAGCAGGGGTGAAAAGCGACGAAACGACAGCGCCCGTTGCAAATGTGCAGGTTGCGCCCGAGGTCATGGAGAAGCTGCTGGTCCACCGCGTGGAGCCGGTATATCCGCTGGAAGCGAAGAAGCAGGGTCTGCAGGGAGTCATCGCGCTGGATGTCGTTGTCGGCCGCGACGGATCGGTGGTGAGCATACATGCGCTCAACGGTCCTGACATCCTGGCAGCCGCCGCCATGGACGCCTTGCGCTGGTGGCGCTTTGAGCCGTATCGAGTCAACGCCGAGCCGGTCGTCGCGGAAACCACTCTCGCGGTCGAGTTCAAGCGGTGAGTAACGTGAATCTTGGGGCTGCGCCCTAGTGGTCCGGCTTCCGCAGCGCGTGCAGCACGATCATTCCGCTGATGCCAAAACAAGTCACCGCGCCGAGAGCCACGCTCTGTGAGCCGCGCGTGCCCAGGTGAAGCCGGTCGGCGAAAATCGCGGCAACCGCGAAAACCAGTCCGAGTATGTTCAGCCAGAACGGGGCACGGACCGGTTGGCTGATATCCCGCCGAAAACGCAGCTGCAGAAGAAGCGCGGCCAGCCCGATCGCGGCCACCACCACTAGAGCTAATGGGCTGAAGAAGGCGTTTCGACTGGTATAGATGACAACCAGCGCCAGCGCCAGCAACAGCAATGCCGCGCCGAAGATGGTCCAGCGGCGAGGACGAACGGTTGCGTTCGAGTTGGAAGCGGCGTCGGACAAGGGATTGCGTCCAAGTTATACAGAGAGTCAAACGCAGTTGCAACGTGGCCGGCTGCAGGTTAGTGATTGAGACCTTGTGCGGGGCAGGGTCGGCTGACGGCTTGGGGGTTGGAGGAATACGCACCCAATTTTTTTTACACGCAATGGCTAAATTCCTGATTGCATGGAGCTTAGCAGAGGGGTATCCGCCCGATTCTTGGCAAAATATTGCATTGAAGGAGCTTAGAGGTAAATTCTTTGGAATCAATGAGCTGCGGATGGCGGAGAGGTGAACGTCAACGGCAGCGATCCCTGGCGGTTGAGCGGATGTGAGCATGATCTTAATTGTCCGCTTTCTGTATTCTCAGTCAAGGTCATGCGTCACATGGGTAAGTGTGGAAGGCTGTGGAAAAAAGTCTTGCCGCCTTGCGGACGGGATTCGGGAATGCCCACCCATCGAAAACCGCGATAGGTGGGGCAGCCCGCGTCCGGGGTTACACAAACCGAAAAGTCAAAATCCCCTGTCTCCACAAAGGACGCGGCGACAAGGAGCGCGCGCTCCTGAATCAGCCGTGGCCGTTGATGCTCCCGGGCAGCACGTGTCCGCCGCTGACCAGCCACTCGGCCTGACGCGCCTCGCCGTTGTTGACGGCATAGAGCACGAGTTCGACGCGGGTCGAGATGCCGAGTTTTTCGAAGATTCGAAACAGGTATTTCTTGATGGTGTGCTCGCTCAGGTTCAGTTCGCGGGCAATCTCGCGATTGGCGAGCCCCTCGGCGACGAGGGCGACGACCTGTTCTTCGCGAGGCGTAAGCAGAGGCCGGCCGCCGGAGTTCAGCACACGCAGTGATGGTACCTCGGAAATCAGATCGAGCAGGCAGTTCAGTTGCTCGGTGTTCATCCATACCTGACCGGCAGCCACGCGCACCAGACACTTGCACAGCAGGCGGAGATTGGCATCATTGATGGTAAAGATGCCACGCGCGCCGGAGCGAAAAGCACTAACCACGAGTTCGCGATCCCAGACGTCAAGCAGAAGCACCTTGGGAATGTCCCGATAAGCGAGATGAAAAGCACGCAGCGTAGTTACCAGTTCGGCGGGGTTGGCCGACGAGCTCAGCGACAGAATTGCAACCTGCGGAGGCTTGCGCGCGACCGATTCGAGAATGGAAACCGCATTCAGCTGGCAGGTCGAGATCTGAAATTCCGGCCGGCGGCGCAGGGAGTTGCTCAGCAATTCAACCTGCATGCGGTTGGAGTCCGCGATGAGGACACCAATGCGCTCAGAAGTGGCGGCGTTCGACGAACGCATAACAGCATTACTCCAAACAACAGGGACGATGCGGCGATTGTAGGAAGTGAAGGCGAGCTTTCACAAGCGACAGGATCACAAAATCACGATGCGGTTTTCAAAACGGGAATTCAAAAGAACGTGCAACGATCGGTTGGATTGGACCATTTTGGTTGTGGAAACTGACCGTGCGTTCACGGTCTGCGCTGGTTGGAGCCGATCGTTTTCTCGGCCATTTGTTGCAGCCTGATTCTCTGCAGTTTTCAGTTCGGGAGTGCTCGATCTCGCGCGCGCGTGCAAACATGTGACGCGGCAAACATGCAAGTCCTCTTTCGTGGGTACGTCATGCGTGGGCGTGGATGCAGCTGAATAGCCCCGTGACCAGCATCACCACATCTTTCTAAGGTTCTGATTCGGTGTCGCAATTTACCCATGCCCAACGTGGAACGAAGCTACACGTTTGTGTACGGAACTTCCCATGTCTTGTTGATTCCGCAATCTGGGCTTAACTTCCCCAATGAAAGTCGCGGCGCGGAGAAATGACGCCGAGAGCCACGAATCGAGCGCTGGCCACGAATGAAGCGCGTTTTTTCATTGATCGGGTTCATCGCACTTGCAGTATTCAGTCTGCAGATGAGTTCGGCCGCACGGGCGCAGGGCGGGAACGACCTGGCGCAAGGCAGTGAAAAGCGTCGCACTTCCACTCCTACGAATTTACGATTTCCACTTACCTGAAGAATGACAGACAGAATTTCATCTGGATAAGAATTCCCACGGATGGAAATACCACGCTCTAGGCGTGGTTGATTTCCACTACATCTACTACGCCATCGCCGCTTCCAACTCCTTCGACTCCTTCGCCTTCCTCT
>JASHQK010000270.1 GCA_030039195.1 Candidatus Sulfotelmatobacter sp. | reverse complement strand
TGCACGATGAGAACGCTCTGCGGAATGTGTCGAGCTTCTGTTGTTGCTGGGCTTGTCCCTGTTGTGCGGCCTGTTGCTCAGCCTGCTGGTTCGCCTTTTTCTGCTGACGCCTCCCACGAACAGCACCTGCAGTAGCTCCAATGGCAGCACCTGTTCCAGCATCACCAGCAATGGCACCTATCGCTGCTCCACCGGCGGCTCCGCCCGCCGCTCCTTTCGCTCCACCACCCTGTTTCTTGGCGGCTTGTGGAGGAGGCGCGACAGGAGCAGTCGGATCAATGCCTGTTTGCTGCTGGGCTGTTGCATAGCATGCATTTTCGTCCTCCGCCTGCTGTTGCGGGCTTTGATTATTCTTAGGGTTTACAAACAGCCCGACCTTCGCCGCGGGCGACCCCGACGTGGCAGTCGTTGCTTGGGTAGTTGGGGCCGGTGCGTTTTGGGCGGCAATCGGAGCCACACTCAATACTGTGCAGAGACTCGTAAGCAGGATCGCGCGTGATTGCATGGTTACTTGCTCCTCTCCTGTGACCTTGGAGGCGCGAGATCATCTCGTTAATGGCACCGTACAGGAAAGCTCGGAGGGGATGAACTAGTAGAAATGTCAGTGGTAATGGGGAGGTTCTGAGTTAGGTGCGATCACGACGCGGTAGAATTCCGTGCTCGATCAGGTGCTCACGGTAGCTGTCCCACGTCGATTGGGCTTCGTCGAACGATGCCACAAGCTCGGTACTGAACTCCTGCCGTTGTTCCTCAGCGTGGACCTCGTACACTCGAGCCCAGGTAATAGCTCCGGTCATACAGGCTGCATGACGCCGCATCGCGTTGGACACGTCGTTCAGCAGTTGTTCGCACTGCGTGCAGATTCTCGTATGCAGCATAGGCTAATCCTTCCACATCGCAAGCATTTACGACTTGTTGGCTTGCACAGGTTTGCCAGACATAGCCTACAGTCGCCCAAACGATGGCGAAGCGAAAGAAGAAATCGCATCGGCGTCGGTTCCAGGAACGCGCGGTAGCGCTGCCGCGACTTGAACTGCTCACGCGGCCTTCATGCGGGCACCCGCGAATGCGATCTGCTTACCTGCTTCCAGTGCCCGTTGGGCATTCAGAAGCCCGTAGAGTTGGATGGTTTTGGCAACTAGCCCGGTCCAGCCGGTCTGGTGACTAGCACCCAATCCGGCACCATTGTCGCCGTGGAAGTACTCGTAGAAGAGGATGTGGTCGCGCCAGTGGGGATCGCTCTGAAACTTTTCGGTACCCCCATAGACGGGTCGCCGGCCGTGCTCGTCACGGGTGAAGATCCGGGCGAGCCTGTCGGCGATCTCCTTACTTACTTCAAAGAGGTTCATCAGCTTGCCCGAACCCGTAGGGCATTCGATTTTGAAGTTGTCACCGTAGTAGAGATAGAAGTTCAGCAGCGCGCGGATTATAAGCACGTTCACGGGCATCCAGATCGGTCCGCGCCAATTAGAGTTGCCGCCAAACATGCCGGTATTCGATTCCGCCGGCAAATAGTCTACCCGGTACTCTTGGCCTCCTACATTGAGAATGTACGGGTTCTGCTGATGGAATTTGGAAAGCGAACGGATACCGTAGGGGCTCAGGAACTCATTCTCGTCGAGCATTTTCGTGAGGATTCTGCGGAGCCGATCTGGGTTGAGTAAGGCTATGATGCCGCGCTCCGCCACGCCCAAATGACCCGGTCCTGTGGGATGCATGGTCTCCAACAGTTCGGGCATTCGACTCAGATGTTTCATGATCGCAGCCATCGCCTGCGGAACGCGCTCCCGCTGCCACTTTTCTATAACTGTGGTAGCGCACAGGGGCAGGAGACCCACCATGGAGCGAACCTTGAGCCGCGTAGCTCTGCCATCGGGGAGCCGCAAGAGGTCGTAGTAAAAACCGTCCTCCTCATCCCACATGGCGTCCTGACCGGGACGGTTTATGCCCCTTGCGATGTATGAGAAGTGCTCGATGAACTTGACGAGCATGGACTCGTAGGTGGGGTCATGGGCGGTGAGCTCGACCGCGAGTTCCAACATATTCTGGCTGAACAGAGCCATCCACGCAGTACCGTCCGCCTGCTCTAGATGCCCGCCGGTGGGCAGAGGTGCACTGCGGTCGAAGATGCCGATGTTGTCGAGACCGAGGAATCCGCCCTCGAAGACATTTTTTCCAAAACGGTCCTTGCGGTTCACCCACCAGGTGAAGTTCAGCAGCAGCTTGTTGAACGCCACCTTGAGGAACTCGACATCCGCTTCGCCGCGCAAGGCTTGCTCGGTCCGGTGCAGAAAGAGAGTGGCAAATGCGTGGACTGGAGGGTTTACGTCGCTGAAGTTCCACTCGTAGGCAGGCAACTGGCCATTGGGGTGCAGGTAGGAGGCGCGGAGCATCATACCCATCTGCTCTTTGGCGAAGTCGGGATCCACGATCGAAAGCGGGAGCGTGTGGAAAGCCAGGTCCCAGGCTGCATACCAGGGGTACTCCCACTTGTCAGGCATGGAGATGATGTCCTCGTTCAGCATGTGATACCACTCTGAGTTACGGGAACTTCGATATCCGGTATGGAGCGGGTTGGAGTGGTGCTCGTCCAGCCAGTTGTCACCGTCGAAGAAGAAGAACTGTTTGCTCCAGAGCATTCCTGCGATGGCCTGACGCATCACCTGGGCCTCGTCTTCACCCACTGATGGCGGCGTGACCGACTTGTAGAACTCATCGGCTTCACGAAGCCGCTCGGCGAAGATCTCATCAAATTGCTTTCCGAAGGGTTTGGCCTTCTGTTCGGGAGTGCTGTTGGAGAGCCGCAGGCGAATTACTTTAGTCTGACCGGCACCGACACTGGCCTGGTAGTGCGCAGCTACCTTGGTGCCATTCTTATCAGGGTTCACCGCGCCGTTCTTGCCCTGCACCACACAGTCGTTGATACCATCCTTGACGTAGGGGCTCTCGTTCTTTTGCCCAAAAAGCCGTTCGTGGTTCGTTTCGTTCTCGGTGAAAAGCAGCGGCACCTCGCCTTCGCAAGAAAGGATGAATTCACCCAGCACCGGATGCGTGGCCGCCATCGCGGTCGTGCCCACAGTTGCCTGGATCTGTTTGAGGGTTGGTTTCTTCGATGTCCTATTTGACTCGGCAATCCATGCCGACCAGTTGTTGCGGAACCAGAGTGTTGGCAGGAGGTGCAGTTCTGCCGGTTCCGGTCCCCGGTTAGCCGCTGTGATCCGCACGAGGATGTCTTCCGGACCTGCTTTAGCAAACTCAACAAAGACGTCGAAGTAGCGGTTGTCCTTGAAGACGCCGGTATCGAGCAATTCGTACTCAAAGTCGTTCCGAGAGCGGCGGCGATTGGTCTCCACCAGGTCGACGTAGGGAAATGCCGCCTGCGGATATTTGTACAGGTACTTCATGTACGAGTGCGTCGGCGTGCTGTCGAGGTAAAAGTAGTATTCCTTTACATCCTCACCGTGGTTACCCTCACTGTTAGTCAAGCCGAAAAGCCGTTCCTTGAGAATCGGATCCTTGCCGTTCCACAAGGTCAGAGCGAAGCAGAGATATTGTTTGTCGTCGGAAATGCCGGCGATTCCGTCCTCGCCCCAGCGGTATGCACGTGAACGGGCCTGATCGTGGGTGAAAAAGTTCCAAGCGTCACCCCCTTCGCTGTAGTCCTCGCGTACCGTTCCCCACTGTCGCTCACTGAGGTAAGGTCCCCATTTCTTCCAGTTGGATGTGCCGTCGCGGGCTTCCTGCAAACGAAACTCTTCTCGGGTCATGGCCGACTCCCTCAATCGTTGATGTGAACACACTCTTCTCCTCAGCCTAGGGCATTCATCAGGGCGAGTAACTGTCAACAAATACAGGGGTATGCAGGCACTCCTACCGGAACACAAAGAGAAGCGACGGGTCCAAGCATGCCGACCATTTGGCTCGATAACTACTGAGAACGGGCACTAGCGCAGAGAAAACAGCAGCCCGAATTGAGCATGTAGCTGACGGTAGGACTCTTTTCGAGTGCTTGGATTATCGGTTGGCTATGTTCAATTAACCAAGCGCGCCGCACGCGCTATCGCTCCACCGGACTCCACTCACTGTCGGGATCAAACTCGCTCATCTTTGAAGCCGTTTCTCTCGTGGCCGCACCCAAGTCCTTTTGAAGCAGTTCTCCATCCTGGTTGATGATGAAAGTCATAACCCCCGAATTACCGTACTCCGCAGGATAGGCGACAAGTGCAAATCCACCCACCATTCTGCCATCGACCACATAGTCCTTTGCCCCTCCGGGCGCATGCCCGCTTTGGCCTTTCAGCATGTGAAAATAGTAGCCGTGAAATGGCGCATGGGCTTCCGGCCTCGCGCTATAACCTTCTGCCGTTGCGAACGCCACCAGGGGCCCGAGAGGACTTTCGGGCCGACCTTCCGAAGAGCTCCAGTACAAACCGTTGTGCTTGCCAGGATCGCTAATGAACTTCAGGGCGTACTGTTTCGTGGTTGCTCCATCGTGAAGCTGCGAGAAGTACTCAGCTTGGGCAGCAGCCACTGCTTCACATACATCAATGACCGCCAATTCATTTCGCCCAATTCGGCGATTTAGAATTTCTTCCTTCCCGGCAACTGTATCGAAGAACCATTTTCCGTTTTTGTTTTTCCTGAGCGGGATGGGAAACGGGAAGTTGTCAGCACCCACAACAAGTGTCTGCGTACTATCCCCCATACGACGCCAGCGATGCATCGCCTCATAGGCAGTCGTAAAAGTGCTGATCGCGTTCTTGTCCTGCACTATGTCGCCCGAGGACGTTATCTCCTTCGAGCCAGGACCGAAAATTGTCAGTAAGGCATTTGTGTCGCCTGACTTTGCGGCTGTTTGGACGGCATTGCCTGCTTCCTCGGGTGTTGCAAACGTTCGGATCGCCGGTTGATCGGATCTCTCGCAGCCACCTAGTGGAATGATCGAGGTCAGAAACACGAGAGTGGCTAGAATTCCGTGGCGGTTGAGCGACATCAGATCATCTCCCAGTAACCGTAAAGTGCTTTTGCATCAATCCTGACCGTGATTTCAGAAATTCTGCTTGCTTTAGCGGCGACCGCGGCCACCACCACGGCTTGCCGAACCACGGGCGCTTTCCGCCC
>JASHQK010000269.1 GCA_030039195.1 Candidatus Sulfotelmatobacter sp. | reverse complement strand
GCCGAGAGCGGCGTGCATTCTGCCGACGATATTGCCCGATTGCGAGACGCGGGATATCACGCGTGCCTGGTGGGCGAAGCGCTGATGCGGGCCGCCTCCCCGGGGCTCGCGTTGCGGGGATTGACGCGAGTCCCGAGTCGCGAATCGCGGGTCGCGCGCACCTGAAATCCCGCTTCTGGCGACAGCGGCCAGAAGTGGGGCTGCCGGCTTAGGTTCGAGTTGGCGCAAGATTTGACCGCAGCACTGGACTTTCTCATGACGTGGGTAAAAATTTGCGGAATCACGAATCTTGAGGACGCGCTGGTCGCGGTCGATGCCGGCGCGGACGCGGTCGGGTTCGTGTTTTATGAGAAGAGTCCGCGCTTCGTGAGCGTGGAGACGGCGCGCGAAATTACGCAGAACCTGCCTGGCGGTGTGGATAAGGTCGGAGTTTTCGTTAATCAGACGCCAGAGCATGTCTCGGAAATGTCGGACGAGGCTGGTCTTACCGCAGTGCAGCTTCATGGGGACGAGTACAAGGATCCTGAGCGTTATTCGCTTGGCGGCAGGATCTTCTTCAGCCTGCCCGTCGCACAGGTACTCACTGACCTTCAAGGCCCCATCGGCAGCTTTGCATTTCCGCGATTTCCGAAATCCTCTTCGATTCATCTCGATTCGGGAATACCGGAAAAGCGGGGAGGAACCGGCAAGACGTTTGCCTGGGGGGAGGCACGGTGGCTGGTCTCAGGGTTGACGCGGCTCTATCCGGTGGTAATCGCAGGCGGTCTGACTGCCTCAAATGTGGGATGGGCTATAGGATTCCTCGGGCCATGGGGCGTCGACGTTGCCTCCGGCGTCGAGGCACGTCCAGGGAAAAAAGATCCTGAAAAAGTTCGCGCATTCGTGAAGGCGGTGCGCGAGTATGACGCAAAGGTGAGCTAGTCATGGGAACCGTATCAGGAACTACAAGAATCAAAATCCCCGCCCTGGCCGCAAAGAGCGCGGCTAGGATGGTGCACCCGAGGGGTTCATCGAACGGCACGCGAGCGCGGACAGGAGTGTCCGCGTCACGCGAGCCTGGGCGGTTTGGCGTTTACGGCGGCCGCTACGTTCCCGAAACCCTGATGGCCGCGCTCGAAGAACTCGAACGCGAATATGCCAAGGCCAAGCGCGATCCGAAATTTCAGAAGCGGCTCGACGAACTCTTGCGAACGTTCGCCGGGCGTCCCACGCCTTTGTTTTTCGCGCGCCGGCTGACGGAAAAGCTCGGCGGAGCGAAGATTTATCTCAAACGCGAGGACCTGCTGCACACCGGCGCGCACAAAATCAACAACTGTCTCGGCCAGGCGCTTCTGGTCGAGCGCATGGGCAAGCATCGCGTGATTGCCGAAACCGGCGCAGGTCAGCACGGAGTCGCCACCGCGACGGTCTGCGCGCTGCTTGGTTTTGACTGCGTCGTCTACATGGGCACGGAAGACATGCGCCGCCAGGAGCTGAATGTCTTCCGCATGCGCCTGCTCGGAGCGGAGGTGCGCGGCGTTTCCTCCGGTTCGCGCACCCTGAAAGACGCGATCAACGAAGCTATGCGCGACTGGGTTACGAATGTGCGCACCACGCATTACTTGTTGGGCAGCGTCCTCGGCGCGCACCCGTATCCCACCATGGTTCGCGATTTTCATCGCGTGATCGGACGCGAGGCGCGGGCGCAAATTCTGAAAGCTGAAGGGAAGCTGCCCGACGCAATCGTTGCCTGCGTCGGCGGGGGATCGAATTCGATCGGCATCTTCTATGACTTTCTCAACGACAAGAAGGTTCGGCTCATCGGCGTCGAGGCCGGCGGGCGCGGCGAGGCCCTCGGCGATCATGCGGCACGTTTTCGCGGAGGCTCTCCCGGCGTGCTGCAGGGCACGTATTCTTATGTTCTGCAGGATTCGGCTGGTCAGATCGCGCTCACGCACTCGGTTTCCGCGGGACTCGATTATCCTTCCATCGGGCCGGAGCACGCGGCTTTGCGCGATGCCGGACGCGCCGAATATGTGCCCGCCTCCGACGTCGAGGCGCTCGAAGCAACGACCTTGCTTGCGCGGACCGAAGGCATCATCCCCGCGCTCGAATCGGCCCACGCCGTGGCGGAAGCTGTAAAGCGCGCGCCGAAGATGAAGAAGAACGAAGTGATGATCGTCAACATTTCAGGGCGAGGCGACAAAGATATCGGAATTCTGCGCGAAAACCTGAAAATAGATTGAGGGATTGAATCATTCAGTCATTGAGTCATTTCGCCCGTTCCCTTGATGATTCAATGACTCAATCATTCAATGACTGAATGATTTCCATGCCTTTGACCTTTTACAATCGGCCCGGCCTCGTGGCCTACCTCACCTGCGGCGATCCTGATCTCGCGACGACGCGGGCAATCATTCTTGCCGCGATTGAGGCCGGAGTCGACGTGATTGAGCTCGGTGTGCCGTTCAGCGATCCGGTCGCGGATGGTCCAGTGATTCAGCGCGCCAGCGAACGAGCGTTGAAGCATGGAACCTCGCTGGCCCAGGTGCTCACGTTGGCGTCCGAGATTCGCCAGCAGGCACAGTCGACCGGGCTGATCGTTTTCTCATATCTCAATCCGATCCTGCGCATGGGGCTCGACAAGTTTTGCAAAGTTGCACGTGCTGCCGGCGTGGATGGCGCTCTGGTTACCGATCTGCCGGTCGAAGAAGCGGGCCAATATTTGCAGGCCATGCGCACGTACGATCTCGCTCCGGTGTTTCTGGCTTCTCCTACGAGTCCCGAGGAGCGTCTCAAGCGCATCGCGGCAGGTTCGCGCGGCTTTGTTTATGCTGTGTCACGCACGGGTGTCACCGGTCAGCGGCAGCAACTCGCAGAAGACGCGCGGAAGCTGGTGAAACGCCTGCGTCGGGTGACGAAATTGCCCATCGCGTTGGGATTCGGAATTTCGAGTGCCGAGCAGTTTGCCGAAGTCGGCGAGTTTGCCGACGTTGTAGTTGTGGGCAGTGCGATCGTCGAGACGGTTGAGCGCAATCCTGGTCGCGAAGCCCGCGCAGTAGGCGAGTTTGTGAGAAAGTTATTAGCTGCCCGCCCTTCACAGTTAGCTACGGCACTGTGACGAGGCTCGATGGCTTTTCGGTAGTTGAACATCCCGCCTTGTCGCGATTACTGGATGGGAGATGATTCGGCGACATGGCCGAGGGCCGAAGGCCGAGGATAGACGGCTGATCCATGGATATCGAAGACTGGCGAAAGAAAATTGATGAACTGGATCGCAAGCTCGTGTCTCTGCTCAGCGAGCGGGCGCGAGCCGCAGTGGAAATCGGTCGTCTGAAGCGCAATACGTCGTTGCCGATCTACGAACCCGATCGCGAGCGGCTGGTGTTCGACAACGTGCAAGCGGCGAATCGCGGCCCGCTGCCCGGGCGCGACCTGGTTCGCATCTATGAACGGATCATCGATGTCATGCGGAATATTCAGAAGGAAGAGATTGCCCCGCAGCCGCAAACGACCGATGCGGAAACCGAATTGGATTCGGAAGTAAATGATTAGCAGTCCCGCGTCGCGAGTCCTCAGCCGAGAGCGAACGCGTTACTCACGACTCGGGACCCGGGACCCACAACTGAAGGATTTCTATGATTGTTGCCATGCAGGAAGGCGCGGACGAGCCGCAAATCCAAAGCGTCATTGAACATCTGGTGAAGATGGGATTCGAAGTCCATCGCTCCACCGGCGCGCGCATGACCGTGCTGGGCGCGGTCGGATCGGGCATTGATTTCGACATTCGCATTCTCGAATTGCTGCCCGGAGTGCAGGAAGTCCATCGCATCAGTTCACCGTACAAGCTTGCCGGACGCAGCTTTCGTCCGGAAGGGACGATTGTGCGCCTGGGCAACGACGTCGCGATTGGCGGTAACGAGGTCGTCGTCATGGCCGGGCCATGCTCGGTCGAATCGCGCGAACAGCTCTTCAGCACGGCTGAAGCTGTCGCGAAGGCCGGCGCAAAAGTCTTACGTGGTGGAGCATTCAAGCCGCGCAGCTCGCCTTATTCATTCCAGGGACACGGTGAAGAAGCGCTCCGGCTGCTCCGCGAAGCGGGCGATCAATTCAAGCTGCTGGTGATCAGCGAAGTCATGGAGATTTCGCAGATTCCGCTGATGCTGCCCTATGTCGACATCTTGCAGGTTGGCGCGCGCAACATGCAAAACTTCAACCTGCTGCGCGAGCTGGGAAAAATCCGGAAGCCGGTTTTGCTGAAACGCGGCATCGCAGCGACTTTGGAAGAATTGCTGCTCTCTGCCGAATACGTCATGGCCGGCGGCAATTATGAAGTGATCCTGTGCGAGCGCGGCATTCGCACGTTTGAAACCTACACGCGCAACACCATGGATATTTCCGCGATTCCGATCGTGCACAAGCTCTCGCATCTGCCCATCACCGCCGATCCGTCGCATGGGACGGGGCGTCGCGACAAGGTTGCGCCCATGGCACGCGCGGCCGTCGCGGCCGGCGCCGATGCCTTGCTGATTGAGGTGCATTGCGATCCGGACAAGGCTCTTTCCGATGGCGCGCAATCGCTGTTTCCGGAACAGTTCGCGAAACTGATGGACGAGCTGCGGATGATCGCACCCGCGGTCGGTCGCAAAATCTAGACCTTTGCACCACGGAAGCACAGAGACACGGCGAAATGCATTTCCAAACCCAATCGCAACGAATGCTTAGCCAAGCCAGCAAAGTTGAAGAAACAATTTTTCTCCGTGTCTCTGTGTCTCCGTGGTAATTCTGCTTCATGGCGATCCGTCAAATCACGATCATTGGAACCGGCCTGATTGGCGGATCTCTGGCGCTCGCGCTTCGCAAGCACAAATTTCCCGGCCGTATCGTTGGATGTGATCGCGATGCAACTCTCGAGAAAGCCCGGCGTCGCGGAGCGATTGACGACGCCACGTCAAATCCCGCCGATGCGGTGCGGGGCAGTCAACTTGTGGTGCTGGCCACTCCGGTCCTCGCCATCGTCGACCTGATCGATCGCCTCGGGCCGGTGCTTCCCGCCAGAACGCTGCTGACTGATGTCGGAAGCACGAAGTCAGTCGTGATCGAACGCGCGGTCAAAGTATTTGGCAGTAATGCCGGCAAGCGTTTTCTCGCCGGACATCCTATGGCGGGCAAAGAATCAAGCGGCGTCGATTACGCCGATGCCGATCTGTTTCAGAACGCGATCTGGTTCATAACTCCGCTGCCCGGGCAGAGTTTGAATGACAGTCTGCTCGCCGAATACGCATCGTGGATCGACCGCATCGGCGCCCGCATCGCCATGCTGCCCGCGGAAGAGCACGACCGGCTTTGCGCCTGGATCAGCCACGTTCCCCAGATGATCTCGACTGCGCTGGCCGCGGCTTTGGTTGAGGAGTTTGGCGCCGAGGCTCCGCTGCTCGCGGCCGGTGGCCGCGCATTGCAGGAAATGACGCGCATCTCGGCAAGTCCATATTCGATGTGGCGCGATATCGCGATCAGCAACCAAAACAACCTCGAAAAGGCACTGTGGAAAGTGGAGCAGCGCCTTGCCCACATCCGCGAGAATCTCTCGACGCGAGAATTGGCGGATGAGTTTGAGCGCGCGCATCAGTTGCGAAAAATCACGACGACGAAGAAGGGATTGCATCCCGGGCGCAAGGGCTGACGCTCGCGGCGACTCGAAGCCCCTTTTCGCACGCAAACAAAATCTGGAGGAAATGGAATGAGACTCGTCCCATGGGTGCTGTTCGCGGCGTTGCTGGGTGCTTGCCTGCCGTCATGGAGTCAGCAGAATTCAGTCAAGCGGAAAATTATTATCGATCAGGACGCGGCCGGGCCGGCCGGAACGGATCAGCAATCCATGCTCCTGCTGATCCAATCACCGCAAACCGAAGTCCTCGGCATCACCGTCGTAACCGGCGATGCATGGTTGAAAGAAGAAGTGGCGCACACGCTGCGCATGCTGGAACTGATCGGCAGGACCGATATCCCGGTCGTCCCCGGCGCCGAATATCCTCTGGTTCGCCGGCGTGACGCGACAGAAATGTGGGAGCTGCAGTTTGGCATGATTCCGTGGCTCGGGGCGTGGACGCCGCGGCGATATCATCCTGCGGATCAGTTGGGAGAAATGCCCGAGGGTCTGCCCACGACCAAGCCGGCGAGCGAAGACGCGGCGCATTTTCTCATCGAGATGGTGCACAAGTATCCACATGAGGTCTCGATTTACGAAGGCGGCCCAATGACGAATCTGGCGTTGGCTATCTCTATCGATCCTGAATCCGCCGGCCTGGCGAAAGAGCTTGTGTTCATGGGAGCGAGTCTGAATCCTGCGACCGACGATCCCGAGTTTGTGAATGCGCCGCGCCACGAATTTAATTTATGGTTCGATCCGGAAGCCGCGCACATTGTGCTGCTGGCGCCATGGAAGAGGATCGTCTGCACCACCGTCGACATTTCCGTGAAGACGCGGCTGAGGCAGCAGTTGATCGATGAAATCAAATCGGGCAGTTCCCCCGCCGCGCGCTATATCGGAACCTATGCTCACCTTCGCGGCCAGTACAACTATTTGTGGGATGAACTCGCGGCGGCGGCATGGATCGATCCCAGCCTGATCACAAAAACGGACAGGCGCTACCTCGATGTCGATCTCGATCGCGGCGCCGGTTACGGCGACACCCTCAGCTGGTCGGAAAACGACAAGCCGAAGATCGTCGGCCCTCCGGTCGAGATTCAAGTCGATCTGGATACGCAAAAGCTTTACAGGATGTTTGTCGGCCTGCTGAAAGCGCCCACGCCCAAGCAGTGAACATGGAGTCCCGGACGCCCTCGTCCGTGCAGGCGAGCAAAGCTCGCCAGTTCAGGCCGATTCGCGCCTGAATCTTTCCCTATGCCCTCACTGCTGCAGTTGCTCTAGCATCTGCTGTGCCTGCCCATCATCAGGCCGTTGCTTGAGCAGATCGAGCAGAACGCCGCGAGCCTTGTCCCGCGCGCCTTCCAGCGCATAGACGCGAGCCAGATTCAGATAGGCCTGATCAAACGCGGGAGCAACGCGAATGCACTGCTCGAAGCTCGCCACGGCGTCATCCCGTCGCTTGTTGACTACGTAAAGCACTCCCAGATTGTTCAGCGCCTCCGGATACACAGGTCGTGCTGCCAACGCCCGATGCAGATATTCATCGGCCTTGGCTGTTTCATCGGTTTGCGCAAAAACCATTCCCAGGCCGTAGTTGGCCTCTGCATCGTCGGGCGCGATCTCAACCGCCTGCTCGAGCACTCTGCGCGCTTCCTCCCAACGCTTCTCAAGACGGTACGCATTCCCAAGATTGTCGAGCGCGGCCAGATGATGGGGATTGGCTTGCAGAGCTTGTTTGAAGCACGCGATCGCATCATCCATTCGTGCCTCGCGAGTGGCAATCACGCCAAGGTTGTTCCACGAATCTGGAAGAGTGTCGGGATAGTTGGCCTCGAGTTTGACCGCGCGTTCAAATGTCTCGCGCGCGGCTGTGTTCTTATTCTGATTCATGTACACACTACCGATCCCGTACAGGGCCTCCGCACTCGAAGGATCGGCGCGAAATGCTTGCTGGAAGGCAGCTGCGGATTGATCAAGATACCCAAGCTGGAAATACAGCGCACCCAGAGAAAGATAATTGCGACCAAAATCGAGCGAGTGGCCGGGGCTTGGAAATGGCAGACCGCGCGCGAAACGCTCGGCGTCGGTGGAGGGAATCGATCGAAAGTCTCTGCCAATTTTCTCCGGATCAATCGACCCCTGATATACCTTGACGATCTCGCCGCTCGCATTGATCAGGAACGAAGTCGGCAAAGTGAGATCGCGATGGCGGTCAAAGATCTGTCGATACAGAATGTTATAGATCGCAAACACATCATCGGAGCCCAACACGATCGGAAACGTGAAGCCCTGTTCACGTACGAAAGCGCGTAACGAATTCTTTTGCGGATACCGCTCACGCGTATCTCCGGTCTCGTCATCTAAGCTCACCGTGAGGAGTTGCAATCCCTGCCTCGCCCAGAGGTCACGATTTTTCTGAAACACCTGCAGATCCCTCCGGCAGTCGCTCGACTCGAAGCTCCAGAAGTTCAAAAGCACTTCCTTGCCTCGCAAAGCGGAGAGCGAAATCGTCTGCCCGCTAATATCTGGAAGAGAAAACTCTGGGGCCAAAACCGGTGCCAGAAGCCATGTTTCAACGTTCGTCGGAAGTGAATCGGCTTCCGCCGTCGCCTCACCAACATCCGGAACCGATCTCGCCACACTCGTCTTGAACGATTCCATCCGTACCGGTTCTTTTTCTTCTTCCACCCAGATCGTGTGATTTGCGGGAAGATCGCGAAATTCCTGCACCACTCCGCTCGGCCAGCGGATCGAAGCCTGCACCGGACCGGTCGCTGTGCCCAATCCAAAGAAAACAACTTTGCTGTGTTGTGAGAGAAAACCCGATCCCGCCTCGAGCATGCGCGTCTGCCGGCCAGCTTTCGTCTCAACAGTAATGGCAGCTCCTATCGCGTCGCGATTGCTCCTCGTCCCTCGCAGTTGAAACGCAATCGACGCCGGCAACTTCTCGGCGACATTTTTCAAAAGCCGCAACTGCGGAGCATTACGATTCTTCAAGCAGATTTCCAGCCGGCCATCGTGATCGAAATCCGCCAACGCAAACGAACGCCCGTCCTCCACGAAGTCCAGCCCAACCACCGCCGACGCGTCAGAAAACGTTCCGTCCCGATTATTGGCATAAAAAACGTTGCGCTCGTATCCGCTCCACGTGCCATCCGAGCGAATCAGCTCATTGATCGCGCTCCAACCTTGCTCGTATTCCTTTGAAGCGCGCGCATCATCGGGCGATTTGGCCACAACCTGCCGCCAGAAGAAGCTGTTCAAATCTTCTCGCGAAACCGCAGAAACCATGCCGTTCGTAATGTAGAGATCGGGATACCCGTCGTGATCGAAATCCAACGCGTCGCTCGACCACGACCAGCGTCCCATTCCGACTCCAGCCGCCTGCGTTACGTCTTCAAAATTTGCGCGGCGATTTCGCAGCAAAGAATTCCCCATCGCGTGCTTCTGATACAAAACTCGAATCTCTGGTGGCGAGTCGCTCTTGAAATTCTGCTGCGTCGAAATCCGGACGCCCGCCGCCGTCCACATGTTCGCAACATAAAGATCCTGCGCGCCATCGTTGTCGTAATCGAGCCATCCCACGCTCATTCCCGCGCCTACGTCTTCT
>JASHQK010000268.1 GCA_030039195.1 Candidatus Sulfotelmatobacter sp. | reverse complement strand
GCAAGATCTCGCCCAGCAAGTCAAACTCGGACGGCAGATCTTCGGCGAAGCGCTCGAAACCCGGAAGACGCTGTCCGCGATTCGTACTGTGCAGAAACAGCTTTCCGAATTGCAGCCGAAACTGCAGCAAAATGCCGATGTGAAGGCGAGCACGGACGTCGCATCCGACGAACTGAAAGCGATCGTCAGTGGCTCATCATCCACGGATCTCGGCCTGGAGAAAGCCAGCACTGGTCTGTCTGCCGCTCTGCGCGTGGTCGAGAGCAGCGACCGCCCCGTGCCCGCGCAAGCGCTCGAACTCTATCGCGAGTCGAGCGCTGCCGCGAAACAAGCGCTCGCCAAATGGAACGATTTCAAATCGAAGCGCCTGCCCGAGTTGAATCGCCGACTTGAAGGCGCGAGCCTGCCTCCGCTCGCCGTTGCGCAGATCGAGAGGGAGATCGAGGAAAGCGAAGCTCAGTAGAAGGCATTCAGGTGTGACGTCCAACTTCGACTGGAGCTGTGCGATTTGGGTTGAGAAAATCGGAAACAGTCCAAGCTGCGCCCGCGATCGCCATATTCTCCGCATTGCCGGCCCAATTGAAGAGTTTGTGCGGATCAGCAAGAACTATCGGCAGCCATACCAGCAATCCGAAGGCGATGATCATCAGCACAAGCAATCGTGAGGCGAGAAGAGCCAAGCGCCCGGAGAGTAGAGCGATGGCGGCCAGCGCAAACGCAGCAGTGGTGGTTATCGCCCAGAACATCTGCCCGGGAGGAATCCATGTGGGCACGAACGAGGCCGTTCCGGAAAGATAAAAGAGCTGTTCCACCATGAAAGAGATCACGCAGATTCCGAAACAAATGTATCCGATCCGCGCGAGTCTTGCCGCCCGTTTCGAGCCGCTCCGACTGAAGTGGGCGTAGACGATCAGCGCACCCGACACCAGGGAAAATTGCTCGAAAAAGTTTGCCCAACGATCATAGACCAGCGGTTCGGCAACGATGAGCGGCACCCAGAGCAGGGCAAAGGCAAAATAGACGACGCCGAGCATCAACGCGCCGACTCGCGCGATCCTCGGCCACTGAATCGCGATGCCCCCGACAATCTCAACAGCAGCGACGATGTATAGGAGAATCTCGCGGTGAGGAACGGCCCCCAGCGCGCGAATCTGCTGCCAAGTGTTGAATTCATGCCAGACGAGAGCGATGACCCCGAAAATAATCGCAGCCAATCCGTAAACTTGACGCCCCAGTGACACTCTCATCCTTGCTTCCTGAGTGCCGGCATACTCTGGCCGATTGAAGAACCTGCCGCACAAGCCATTGCCATGCCGCGCACGTCTTGGCTGTGAAGAACGTAACTCTGAAGTTGCGGGCCCGGGCCCCTCCGCAGACAGCTTTTCTGCCTATCTTCATCCGGCACAATGGTCTGTGACAATATCCATTTGACCAGACTTTTATATAACCACTACGATTGACTTTAAATGCGGAAAGTATCGTCTGCGTTAACTCCAATCATCGTCATCGACCGAAAAGCAGACAGGCCATTGCACCGGCAAATCTACGATGGTTATCGCGCTGCAATCCTGAGCGGCACATTGCGGGCAGGGCAGCAGGTTCCCTCGACTCGCGGGCTGGCCTCAGAACTCGGGATTTCCCGCATTCCCGTTTTGAGTGCGTACGCTCAACTGTTAGCCGAAGGATACTTTCAGAGCCGAGTTGGAGCCGGAACTGCCGTCTCCTCGTCCTTGCCCGACCAGACTGTCTTGCCCGAATCACGAAAGCGACGTGCTCCGGGATTGCACTACGGCCCCGGGCCCCTGGCAAAACACCCGGAGCTCTTAGATTCGCTTGTAAATCCCCCCTGGCGCCGGGGATGGGGCGCCTTTGGGGTTGGCCAGGTGGCTTTTGACCAGTTTCCATTTCAAGTATGGAACAGTCTGGTCACGCGTCGCTGCCGCAACGTGAGCTCTAAATACCTGGAGTACGGTGATCCCATGGGCGCGAAGAAGCTACGGGAAGCGGTGGCGACGTATCTCCGCACGGCGCGGGGCGTGCGCTGCGAGGGAGAGCAGATCATGTTCGTCAGCGGCTCGCAGCAGGCGCTCGACCTCTGCGCACGCGCTCTTCTTGATGCCGGAAGCCGAGTTTGGATGGAAGAACCCGGATACCGGTTCGCGCGAAACGTTTTCGCTTTGAATCATTGTCGCATGGTGCCGGTTCCGGTCGACCTTGAGGGACTCAATGTCGCCGCGGGAATCAAACGCTGCCGCGATGCGCGAGCCGTGCTGGTTACTCCTTCGCATCAGTATCCGCTGGGCTTCACCATGAGCGCTTCGCGCCGGCTGGAATTGCTGGACTGGGCAGAGCGCTCGCGCGCATGGATCCTCGAAGACGATTACGACAGCGAATACCGCTATGAAAACATGCCTATTTCTTCGTTGCAGGGCCTGGACCGCAGGGCTCGCGTCGTTTACATAGGAACCTTCAGCAAGGTGCTGTTCCCTTCTCTGCGGTTGGGCTACCTGGTCATCCCTGGCGAACTGGTCGAGCGTTTTCGCACCGTACGACTGGCCATGGATATTGGCCCGGCAACTTTCTCCCAGTTGGTGCTGGCCGACTTCATCGAGGCCGGTCACTTTTCGCGCCACATCCGAAGAATGCGCTTGCTCTACCATGAACGCCGGAATGCCCTACTCAACAGCCTGCGCCGGGCACTGGGCCCCGGCCTGCAGGTGACCGGGGAACAAGCCGGCATGCATCTCTGTGTCATTTTGAATGGAATCCGCGATCGCGAGATTGCGCAGCGAGCAGCGCAGGCCAATCTCTGGCTCGTGCCGCTGTCTTCTTCCTATGGAGGCAAGGTCTCTCAACAGGGATTCATTCTGGGTTTTGGCAGCACAAGCGTTGAACAAATGCCGGGCGCCGTCCGCAGGCTTCAGGCCATGCTGGAACTGGATGGGAAGAACAATTCCGTAACGATAAGGCCTCTGAGAGCAGCCAACCGAAAGCAACATGCGACGTGATGGACGACATGCTGGTCTCGCTACGCTCATCCAGCAGTGGCTATACAAAATACCGCCGAAGTGGATATTGCGCTATGCCACTTTCGGTGCCACTCTCAGTGGTAACAATTCTTCCAGGATGCGCAATGAAAAATCGAGTCAGGTTCGCGGCGTCTGTTTTTGCCTTGTTGCTGCCGCTGTTCTTCATTCCTTCGAACGGATCACGAAACCAAGGAAACGACATGCCCGCGGCCGGCACGCCAGGCCATTCGAAGGCTAAGGTCGTTTATGTCTGCGCATGCTTGAAAACGAAATCTTGTTCCTGCATGACAGAAGCCAAAATGGAAGGGCCATGTGCCTGTGGCACCGAAGGCGGCCCGCCGATGAAGGCAGTTCCCTCCGATAGTGAATGGGCGAAACAGAACCGCGACGCTCTGGCACAGTGATCCAAGATAAGCCTGAACCCCCTTTAACTCCCAGCCAGGCCCGACCCTCCCCCGGCGAGGTTTCCACGGGCCTGGCATCTTCACCATCAGCACGATCGGATTGTGGCCTTGAATTGCGCCCGAAACAAAATGCGGTCAGCGGGGGAATGAGTGCGGGGTCAGCTGTTGATCTCGTTGTTCCTATGATCGTTCTGATCGTATTGCTGGTGTCGCGGTTCGCTTTTCGGGTTGCGGGATGGGCTGGGGTCGCAGCTTTGGCTTCATGGCAGGCTTCGGCCCGTTATGCGCTGGTCGTAATGTTCGTCTTCGCGGCGACGGCTCACTTCAACAAGATGAAGCATGACCTAGCGCGAACGGTTCCATCGTATTTCCCACGGCCTCTGCTGCTCGTCTACATCACTGGAGTTTTGGAACTGCTCGGTGCTGCCGGACTGATGCTCCCCGAGTTTCGAAGAACTGCCGCTTATTGTCTGATTGCCCTCCTTATCGGGATGTTTGTCGCCAATGTGAACGCGGCACAAAAAGGCGTCACCCTGCGCGGTAAACCGGCGACGCCACTCTGGCTGCGGACGCCAATGCAACTGCTTTTCGTCGCGCTTCTCTGGTGGTCATCTCGTTGACGCACGCGAACACGAGAACATCTTCCGTGGTCGTTGAGATTTCCACATTGCCACCTCGCCAGGCGATTTTGTGATTCTAATCACTGCGTGGAATGCTGGCTCCGATAAGCTGACTGAACTGCTCCGGTGAGGCAGCAGACACGGAACGTAGCGTGCGCCGGGGGCGATACCGTGCATGAGCTTTGCGCATGGACGAAATCGTCGGAATCGCTCGATCTGAATTTGCGAAACCATCTGGATTCCAGCGTGCGGAAAGAGAAGGTGAATCTATGAGTCTCAGTCAGCTAGCCCGGTCCATCAGGGAGTCGGCCACTCTCAAGCTGAATGAAACGGCTGCCCGGCTTCGTGAAAAGGGCGAGCCCGTCATTCACTTAGGAGGTGGCGAACCGAAGAGCAAGTGCCCGGTGGATGCGGTGATCAATTGTGCCGCATTGCTGAACACGGGAGAAATCCGCTACACCGCACCTGACGGAATTCCCGCTCTGAAAAAGGCGATCATCCGTTACACCGAAGAGCATTACAAGAAACTTGTTTCAGCGGACAACGTGATCGCATCGGGCGGCGCGAAGCAGGCGCTCATGGTGCTGCTGCATGCCATTCTCGATCCCAAGGAAGAAGTCATCTTCCCTGCGCCCTACTGGGTGAGTTATCCGGAAATGGTGAAACTGGCGGGCGGCGTTCCGGTACCGGTGACTGCCGAAGATGGAACCTTCTTTCCCACCGCGAAAGAAATCTTCGATGTGGCGAGCTCTTACACGAAAGCCATTATCTTGAACAGCCCAAATAATCCTTCGGGCGCGATGTATTCCAAAGACTTCGTGCAGGAAGTGGTCGAGTTCTGCGAGAAGAAAAGTATTTATCTGATCATGGACGACATTTACAACCGGCTCGTCTTCGACGGCAAGAGCGCTCCGATCTGTTACGAATTGGCCAAGCTGCCACTGGAAGAGTCAAAACTGGTTGTAATTAACGGCGTATCAAAGATGTACGCGATGACCGGATTCCGCATCGGCTGGGCCATCGCCAATAAAACTCTGATCGAGGCTATGGCCACCATCCAATCGCAGCAAACTTCGGGCGCTTCTGCGCCGGCGCAGTGGGCTGCGGTAGGCGCGCTCAATGGGGTGCAGTCATCGGTGGAGAGCCTGCGGGTCACCCTGGAGAACAACCGCAACGTGATGATGGACCGCCTCAGAGCCTTCGATGGCATCAAGGTCTACCAGCCTGAGGGCACTTTCTATTGCTTCCCCGACTTCAGCGCTTACATGAAGGATTCGCAAAAGCTCTCCGATTTTCTGCTCGACAAAGTGCGCGTAGTGACTGTGCCGGGAAAGGAATTCGGATTCGAAGGACATCTGCGGCTGAGTTATTGCGGAACCATCCGCGACATAACCGAAGGCTTGGATCGCATCAAGTGGGCGCTCGATACAAACTCCGCCAATGAACTCTATCTTGGCGACCGCAAGTTGGTGAGGGAGTGGGTATGAACATCTATCTCGACGTTCAATCTCCCGCTGTAAAAGAAGCCGGGAAGCTGGCATCTGGTTACGGCCTGCAGAATCACGGTCTGGTGAACCTGCGGCGAGTCTATTGGAATCTGCCCACGCCGGCCCTCTACGAGGAAAGTGTCTTTCGCTCGGAGGCCAGCCTGTCTCATATGGGACCGCTGGTGGTTGGTACCGGCAAACATACCGCTCGCGCCGCGACCGACAAATTCGTCGTGCGGGAACAGTCCACCGAGGAAAAGATCTGGTGGGGCCAGTACAATCGCCCCTTCACTAGTGAGAGCTTCAGCGCGTTGCTCACTCGTCTGCAGGGGTATTTGCAGGGCCGGGACGTATTTGTGCAGGACTGCTTTGCCGGTGCGGATCCGGAACACAGCCTGCCGATCCGCATCATCACTCAGAAAGCCTGGCACAGTCTATTTGCCAGAACGATGTTTCTGAAAATCCGCAGCCAGGATGCGCTGCAGCGCCACATCCCGGAGTTCACCGTGATTGCGGCGCCTTCGTTTCAGGCTTCCCCCATGGTCGACGGTACGCGCACAGAAACATTCATCATTATCAATTTCCGCGAGCGCCTGGCCATTATTGGAGGCACGAGTTACGCAGGAGAGATTAAAAAGACCATTTTCACCGTCCTGAACTTTCTGCTGCCGCTCCAGGGAGTTCTGTCGATGCATTGCTCGGCGAATGTGGGCGCAGACGGGGACGTCGCGATCTTCTTCGGGCTCTCCGGGACAGGAAAAACCACGCTCTCAGCCGATCCCAAGCGCCGTCTTATTGGGGACGACGAACACGGATGGAGCGACAGCGGCGTTTTCAATTTCGAAGATGGTTGCTACGCGAAAGTCATTCGTCTCTCGCCCGAAGCGGAACCTCAAATCTACGCTTGCACGCGAAGATTCGGGACCGTGCTGGAAAACGTTACGTTCGACGCAGTTTCAAGGCGTCTCGATTTGAACGACTACTCAGTCACCGAGAATACGCGGGCAGCGTATCCGCTTTCTTACATCGAGAACTACATGCCGGAGAAGCGCGCCGGACACCCTAAAAACGTCATCTTCCTAACGTGCGACGCTTCAGGAGTCATGCCGCCGATCGCGCGACTGAACCCCGATCAGGCCATCTACCATTTCATCTCCGGCTACACCAGCAAAATTGCGGGTACCGAAATCGGACTCGGAATAGAACCAGAAATGACTTTCAGCACCTGTTTTGGTGGTCCGTTTATGGTGCATCATCCGTTGGCCTATGCCGAACTTCTCAAAAAGAAGATTCAGAAATATGGCGCTCACGTGTGGCTGGTAAACACGGGCTGGACCGGCGGTTCGTTCGGTATTGGCAAGCGCATCAGCATTCATCACACTCGCGCCTTGCTGAATGCCGCGCTCAGTGGTTCTCTACTGAAGGTAGAGTATAAGAAGGATCCGGTATTTGGCTTCGACGTGCCGGTTCAGTGCGAAGGTGTGCCGCCGCAAATTCTCGATCCGGCCAACACCTGGCCGAGCCGCGAAGAGTATTTCCGCAAGTACGACGCGTTGGCAGCCCGCTTCATTGAAAATTTCAAGCTCATGATGGCGGAGTGTCCTGAGTGCATCCTTGAGGCCGGTCCCAAGCGTCTGGCGACCGCCTCAGTCCGCTAAGAAATAAACTTTCTTCGATCATCACTGCTCCTAGGGTCAGCGCAGCTTGCAACCCACGCGGCCCTTTGCGCATCGGAAGAAGAAAGCTCCCTGTCAGCCAATTGACTGCAAACGCGCTGCGCTTCGGAGAGGCTCGACGCGCTTGGGTAGTTGTGTCGCTTTCATCCACGCTTTAAGAATGAATTTTATTTTCTCGCAGATGACAGATTATTCATCGTGAGTCCCCAGATGTTTTTCACGCATCGAAAGACAATAACTCTTCGCTCAAAAATCTTAGCCTGATGTGCACCAGAAGTGCTTCGGAACAACGAGTGGAAGTGTCTCCGTGTTCGGGGGCGGGAGGGGAACCGCGTGAGCAATTCTGATCGAGATCGGGGCATCAGCGTGAAGGACTTGCTACGCGCCTGGCGAGCGATTTTGACCGGCTGCGCGCCCATGCTGTCGATCGAGATTACGCGCGAATGTCCGCTCTCATGCCCCGGCTGTTACGCCTATAACGAGAACCACCTCGGCGGCAATGTCATACTGCGGCAATTGAACGACTATCGCGGAGATGAACTCGTAAAGCGAGTATTGGGGCTTGTCGAGAAGCACCGTCCCGTTCACGTTTCCCTCGTCGGCGGGGAACCCATGATTCGCCATCGTGAACTGAACAAGATTCTTCCTGCCCTTGGCAGCCAGGGTGTTCACACTCTGCTTGTCACCAGCGGAATCATTACGATTCCGCCGGAATGGATGAAGATTCCTTTACTTCGTGTAGCCATTTCGGTGGATGGCTTGCCCGAAGATCATGACATCCGTCGCAAGCCAGCGACATACGAGCGCATTCTCACCAATATTGCCAATTGCACCGTGAATGTTCATTGGGTCATTACGCGTCCGATGATGCGTCGTCGCGGATACCTCGAAGAATACATTTCGTTCTGGAGCTCACGCCCCGAGGTCAACCGAATCTGGGCAAGCACCTACACGCCTCAGGTGGGCGAGCAGAGCCCGGAGATGCTGAGCCCGACAGAAAAAGAAGCTCTCCTGGCGCAACTCTCCGTCCTCACGCAGCGCTATCCGAAGTTTCTGAATTCCGCGGGCATGATGGAGGCTTTTCGCCGTCCTCCCAGCAATCCGGATGCTTGTCTGTTTTCGAGTATGTCGACGAATTATTCTGCGGACTTGCAGACGCGTGTCGAGCCGTGCGTGCTGGGTGGAACCCCCGACTGTGCACAATGCGGGTGCGCCGCGAGCGTTGGGCTGCATGCGGTAAGTTCAGTTAAGGTCGCGGGACCGATAACCGTGAACCACTTTATCCGAGCTTCCATGTTTCTCGGGAAGTGCATCGCGACGGTTCGAAAGGGCCTCGATGCCCCCGAGCGTTGGCGCTCCCGGCCTGCCCGCCCGCCAAGTCATCCTCCGCTCGTAAAGATCAATGCACTGAATACTGAATAGCGGACAGGTTACCTTCGGCACCGAGGAATAACTTCGATTCCCTGATATCGTCAGCTGGTACCCAGACCAACTCGTTCAGGAAAGTAACCAATGTCCGCAATCTTGCAGAGATTTCCACTGCCACTGCCCCTCAGTTCCCTGGCGTTCCTACTTCTGATTGCAGCGCTCTCGATTTTTCTGGTCTACCAGGTTTTCAAATCGCTCCGGGATAGTGCGACTCCTCTCGGCGGTCTGGAAATCCACATTGAGGATCTCGGGGGTTTTGGCTGGGTGCGATTAACCCTCATCAGTCTGCTCAGTCTGTTCGTAGAGTTGCTGATGATCCGATGGGTCTCTTCAGAGATCAGGATTTTCGCTTATTTCAAGAACTTTGTTTTGGTCGCGTGTTTCCTCGGTTTCGGGATGGGTTGCTATCTGTGCCGCAGGCGAGTTCAGTTGAGCGCTCTTCTGGGTCCGCTTCTGCTGCTGGCTCTGATTCTCAAGGCTCCGATTCCGCCCTTGCAGCGCTGCATTGACGATCTGCCTCAGCTGCTGGGAGCCAGCGTTGAAGTTCATACCTGGGGCGTTCCTGCCATGCCCACGAGTTGGGGCGGCATGCTTCTCGCGATCATCTTTGTCGTTCCGCTATTCGCGTTGATTGCCACGGCGTTTATTCCCTTTGGTCAACTAGTCGGCTGGTATCTGGAAAACGCTCCCAAGGGTGTCGCCGCTTACAGTGTTAACGTCCTCGCAAGTCTCGCCGGCATTGCCGCATTCACCTTGCTCTGCTTTCTCAGCCAGCCGCCCTGGGTTTGGGTCCTCGTGGCAGGAATCCTGTGCGTGGCGTTCTTTTGGCGTGATGTCCAGGCAAGAAAAGTTCTCGCCATTGCCTTCCTAGTGTGTGTCGCCCTGCTCGCGCTTCCTGAGGATCGCAATGCCAAGACGTACTGGTCGCCGTATCAAAAGCTCACCGTTCTTCCGTTGTATAACGGAGACGAATTAGTATCCCATGTCCTGATCACCAACAACTCCCTCTATCAGAGAACGTTAGACCTCTCGCCGGCATTCGTTCAGGCACACCCTGACGCTTTCCGCCGGTTTCCTCTCAATGAAAATTCCTACAACATGCCTTACCGCTTTTATCCTTCTCCAGCCTCGGTGCTGGTTCTGGGTTCAGGCATGGGCAACGACGTCGCCGCGGCGCTGCGCAACGGGGCGGGGCACGTGGAAGCCGTCGACATCGATCCCGTCATTGTGAAGCTCGGGCAGCAACTGCATCCCGAGCATCCTTATCAGTCACCAAAAGTGCACGTGGTTCTGAATGATGCTCGCAATTACATCGAGAACAGCCACGAAAAGTTTGACCTCATCGTTTTCTCGCTGCTCGATTCGCACACCACCACTTCGCATTTCACCAACATTCGCATTGATAACTATGTCTACACTCGCGAAGCGTTGGCACGGGCCAAGCAATTGTTAAAGCCTGACGGTGTCTTTGTGGTGAAATTCTTTGTCGTCACTCCCTGGATCGCCGGCCGCCTCTACGAACTGATGCAGGAGACCTTCGGACAGAAGCCGATTCAGTTCCAGGCCACTATAGGCGGATATGACAGTTCCGGACGCTTCTTCGTGGCCGCATCTGCGGAGCGCATTCGAAAAGCAACTTCCGATCCTTCGCTCGCCGCTTATCTGGCGTCGCATGGTGACGTGCCCGTGCAGTCCGCCACGCCGACGACCGACGACTGGCCGTACTTCTACCAACATGAGCCCGGCCTTCCCATCATCGTGATTCTGGTTTCGCTCGCCGTTCTCATCGTCTTTGGCTGGTTCCTTCGCCAAGGCACCGGAGACGAAGGAGGCCGTGTCGACTTCCATTTCATGTTCTTGGGAGCCGGTTTCATGTTGCTTGAGGCTCAAATTGTCAGCAAAATGGCTCTCCTGTTCGGCACAACCTGGGTGGTGAATGCGGTGGTCATCTCTGTGTTGCTGTTCTTGATCGTCGCGGCGAATCTTGTTTATGGCGCAGTGCGCCGCATTCCCCTGGCGGTAGCCTATGCAGGATTGTTCGTTTCTCTTGTGGTCATGTTCGCCGTTCCGTTGGAGAAGCTGTTCTACGAATCGTTTGCGCTGCGCGCTCTGATGGCGACTTTAGCTCTCTGCACGCCAGTGTTTTTCGCCGGCATTATCTTCATCTCCAGTTTTGAGCGGGCGGGCTTCCGCGGCAGCGCACTCGGCTCCAACCTGTTCGGGTCGTTACTGGGCGGTCTGCTCGAATCATCGTCCATGTGGCTTGGACTGAAGTCCCTGACGATCATCGCGGCCCTCCTGTACCTTGGCTCCGCCATCTTTCTGCGATCAATGGAAAGCGCGGACGCCAGCGATCGCGAAGCTGCAGAGCCCAGCCTTGTGTCTCATGCTTGAAGAGCCGGCGAAGTCCGCGCCGCAGCGTGTGCTTCACAAAAATTTCATGGCGAGTAATCCCGCCATCTGCCCAATTTTTTATGCCCAGGCTGGTCAGACATCCAATCCAATCGACCTCATCAGTGCCAGCCCGTTGCTCTTGGTGACTACACCGTCTCGCAGTTTGTAATCGAACGACATACGCCCGTTCTCGAATTCCTCCTGAAAGTGGACGTTGTGCAGCTGACCGTTTAACGAGCCCCCGATGCGGGCCAGCGCCAAGTCGTGGGTGCTGACCAACCCGATAGCTCCACGATTCAGGAAAGCGCAGAGCACGCCCTCGGCCCCGATGCGGCGATCGTTGGAGTTTGTTCCTTGCAGCAGTTCATCCAGGAGAAACAACAAAGGTGGATCTCCTCCGGCAAGATCAAAAAGCTCGCGCAGCCGGGTGATCTCCGCATAAAAGCGCGAGCTACCCTCTTGCAAGGAATCGTTGATACGGATGCTCGCGCCCACGCGCAGCGGCGTCAGCCGAAGAGCTTGCGCCCGCACCGGTGCACCGGCCATGGCCAGAACAGCGTTGATTCCGACCGTGCGCAGCAGCGTACTCTTGCCCGACATATTCGAACCACTTACCAGCAG
>JASHQK010000267.1 GCA_030039195.1 Candidatus Sulfotelmatobacter sp. | reverse complement strand
AAGGTCAATGGCGACGACCTTTCCCGAAGCAGCGATCTCGGTCCTAATCGCGGTTAGGTCGTCGGATCGAATCCGACCAATCAGTCTGAGTGTTATACGCTGCTGTTCAGGATCGGAAAGCCGAACAATTCTCAGGGTCATGAACCGACATAGTGCAGCTCGATTGCCAGCGCTAGTGCTTTGACGATAAAGGACTTAACGCAGTGGTGGTGTGCTGAAAGTTCAGAATTTTCCGATTCTCAGAATTTTCCCAAAGTGTCTTTCTGATCGCCACCGCTAAAGTGACGACAGACGTATCGGTGTCTTCAGCCGTGAGCCTATCGATGAGCAAGAATTCACGTGGTTAGGCTTATTTGCAAATCAGGCTGCGGTTGCGAATGCCCGTGCATTTGAAGAGGTGGAGCGACTTCGGCTACAGCTCGAGAGCGAAAATGACTACTACCTACATGAGTAGGTTCAGCAGGGTTTTGAATCTGGAGAGATTCTTGGTACGAGCAAGGCTCTCAAAGACGTGTTGCGACAGATCCATACTTTAGCGGCTAGGCCCGCATTGCTCGTACGTGACATGGCAGAATGGCGAGACATAGTCGTCAACCTCTCCCAGCGGCGGTCTTTCCGTGAACCCGACGACCCTTGCACTAACCCTCAAGAAGCCCAAGACAAATCAGCACGCGTGAAGGCCAAAGAACAGAGGACTTTCACACGGTTTCAGAAATCCCCAACTACCGTTATGCGGAATATTCTCGTAGTGGTCGTCGTCCGTGTCGCGTGGAGGTTGCGTACTTTTTCTCACCGCGAAATGTCGCTTGCTCTCATTCTTGGGATGCAACACCGGCACTTCCTTCTTGGCAAAGCGATCTGCCACAAATTTGTCCGCAGGTCCTCCGACCTTCTCAGTTTTGGGATTTGTTGCGCTAACGGAAGTTTCGGTGCTCATAGCCTCCTCATTTCCGAAAAGCAGCATGTTGCTTTAACCATCATCCGGACCGCCTCTGGCGAAGCGCTTTCATCGATCAAGAGAGCCTCTTGAGTGCGCGAAGCGTATCTAAACTCCCTTCTCAACGCGAAGCCCGCGGACTGCATTATGTCCAGTCTGCGAAAAGATCACTTCGGCCAGTACAAATGAAAGTCCTGATGGTCAAAATCGATCACAGTCCGATTTCTATCTCCGACAGAAACCAGGCGCGACGCTCTGTCTTGCAAATCCACGTTTCGATAACGCTGGTTATGGCGACGTCGCGTGTTAGTCGCAGAGTTCATGTGCGGAGCGTAGAAAGCGCACGAGGCGCTTCTATGCGGACTTTTTCACTGGGAGACAGAACTCGATTAGCTTGTCGCGTTGCGAATCCGTGACCGTGGGCACTCTTTTCCGGAAGCTTGACGGTATGTAAAACTCGATTAGCTTTGCCATAAAAGTCCCCCTTCGTCTCGCAAGTATCCACCCTTCGCGATCCGCTCCCTTTAGCCATTAGAGATCGTTTTCAATCGTGACAGCCGCGCCACTCCCAGCCGCACTGACAGCGGATTGAATCGCTCAATCTCAGCTTTGTCATGAGTGCCTTACAAACGGCGCACGATCTCATCCACACGGCATTACCCCAAATGGTGCGTGAGCACCACACCTCGAATAAGCATTCAATGTGCCAAAGTTGACGGGTGAAAAGAGGACCGGCGCGTAGGGATCGTGAGATGTCGATGAACACCAAAAGAACTGTGCTTTGAGAGCGATCGTGATGCTCCCGCACGACCCCGTATAGGCACTGCTTCTCGAAGCGCTGTCCTCCAAAATAGCTGATCGAATGTCATCCAGTTGAACGGTACGTCCGCCGCTTGGACACTCCCGCGATTTGTTCTTAGGGTGGCTGCACTCACGGAACCCTGCCGGCCCTGCAGACGTTCACGGATCTATGTGACCGATCTTCTATTAGGCAGACAAGAGAGGATGAATAGGTGCTGACATTGCGATTGGCGGCCGAATTGCTGTTGCCTAGAGCGTGACACAGAGTTTGCACAACATGCTTGAGGTCATCTTCGGCTGCTGGCACCGCAAGCTCAGTCGGCCGTTCACACTTTCGGGTTGGACCTACGAGGTGTGCCTCAATTGCGGAAAGAAGTTTGTTTACGATCGTGCCGACCTTGGTTACTACATCCACCAGAGTAATAGCGATGATCTCCTTGGAAATAAGTTGAGGTGCGTCAATGAACATCACGCAAGTATTTAAGTCGTCTAGCGATGGCGAAGTGATCAGCGAGCTTGAGATTGGCGGAGCTGACCAGGCAACGCCAATCCCGATCGAGGGAGACAACGTTCGCTGGTTCGCTAACGATACGTTCTATCAAGGTCGCGTCACGTCCCGGCTTATTTCGTACAGCGCGCCTGACAAGATTGGCCTTGGGAGATCGGATGAAGTGGACGTAACAGCCGTGTTAACCGTGGAATTGTCTAAGGGCTAGACGCGATGTCCGTCATTCAGCGGTTCGCGTGTTTGGCACAGGGCATGCATCAAGTGTCGGATGGTGTTGGTGATCGACCAACGACCCAAACCAAAAAAGCGAAAGGTTACGATGATGAGCGATCATACAAAAGAACGATCCATGATGGAGCACCCCTCGAGGAGAAGTTTCCTCGGGATGAGTTCGGTAGCTCTAGCAACCGCAGCACTTGTAGGCCTTACTGCTAACGCCCAGGAGAAGGCGAGCACGCAGAAGGCGGAGCACGACCATTCTTCCAGCGATCCCGGGCAGGAGAACAAGCCTCTTCTGGCCGAGAACCCAAACTCAAATAATCCTCCTCCCACCGATCACGGGGATGTAGTTCCTCTCTGGTACTCCTTCGATTTGGTCAAGAAGCGTGTCGAAGAGGGCGGATGGACACACGAGGTCACACAACGCGAACTCCCATCATCCAAGGACATTGCCGGAGTGAACATGCGGCTCACCGCCGGCAGCTATCGCGAGATGCACTGGCACACTGCCGATGAATGGGCTTACGTGCTTTATGGCAATGCTCGCGTCACTGTGATGAACCCTGATGGAACCATGTTTATCGGCGACGTCAGCGAGGGCGACCTGTGGATCTTCCCCGCTGGTTTCCCGCACTCCATCCAGGGACTTGCTCCGGATGGAACAGAGTTTCTTTTGGTCTTCCCCCAGGGGATGTTCTCAGAAGATGGCACCATGCTGCTCTCGGAGTGGATGGCACATACGCCTCCCGAAGTACTGGCAAAGAACATGGGTGTAGATCAGAACACAATCGCCCAGTTTCCTACTGAGGCTCTGTACATTTTCCCCGGCGACCTCCCTAATTCCCTGCAGCAGGACAAGGCGGAGATCGGTGGAGAACAGGTCGCGTCCAAATATCAATACACCTTCCACATGAAGTCCATGGAGCCTACCCGGTCCAGCACAGGAGGAGAAGTACGCATCGTTGATTCCTCCAACTTTCCGGTTTCAAAGCATATTGCTGCAGGTTTGGTCACGCTCAAACCTGGAGGACTGCGGGAACTGCATTGGCACCCACACTCCTCGGAATGGCAGTTTTACATTGCAGGCAAAGGTCGCATGACGGTCTTCTTTCCCGTCGACAACGCTCGCACAGTGGACTTCAACGCCAACGATATCGGATACGTTCCATCGAACGCTCCTCATTACATCGAGAACACGGGCGATACCGACCTGGTCTTCCTGGAAACACTGGCATCCGATCAGTTCCTGGATGTTTCGCTGAACCAATGGCTCCGGCGCGTACCCAGCGAAATGCTGAAAGCGCACCTGAAAATCGACAGAGCCACGGCGATGAAAATCCCGGCGGACAAACTGATCGTGATTTAGTGGCAAAAGTTCGGGCTGCGTGCACGGATTGATGCACGCAGCTCCTGGCATCCGTGAGGAGGTTTCTGTGTTTGAACGCCTGCTGCAACCAACCCACCTTTTAGTGATCTTAGTTCTTGCCCTCCTGGTATTTGGCCCGAAGAATCTCCCGGAACTGGGTAAGGCGATTGGCGAAGGCATTCGCGCGCTAAGGCAGGGGACAAGGGGAGCATCTAGCTATGAGACGACAAGTTCAAGCGGGGACGATACAGCCTCTAAAGAGAAAGGCTGATCCACTGGTGTTTCACTCCACCTCAGACCAAGAAGCTCGCAAAGCTGTGTGCCTTCCCCCATTCTGGCCATACAGCTGACTCTTTTGGGTTTTGAGATCTGGTATGACGCGGGAATTGTGCCAGCAATCGGGAA